>JAITQT010000404.1 GCA_031288745.1 Deltaproteobacteria bacterium | reverse complement strand
TGTGGCCGCCAAAAGACAAATTAAGCAAGCGATAATCCTACGCCTAAGTTCACCCAAGTGCCCATAAAAGTCCATGACCACGCTTTTCTTTTGCCCCTCGGCCGCTTCCGTTAAGCCTTTCTCTCCTTCGGATTTAGACTGGGGCCAAAAATTCGCGTTTTCTATAGAGGCTAGAGAAACTTCTTTAGATTCCGACGAATTGACCTTAATTGGGGCCTTATCCAACTTAGACTTGGGCTTGGGCTTGGACTTAAAAAAAAACAAAGCTCACCTAAATACTCTAAAAACCGAGCCGTTAGCCGATTAACCTAAAATAGAAACCAGGCTATACTAAAACGCGGGCGCAGCCTGAACTAAATGGTTATGGTTTGAAATTCGTTTTGGCAAGGGTAGGCCCCGCAAAAATGCATCAAAGCCTTGGAGGGCTCGATAATCACTGCAGAGATGGAAGCGTAGGAAAAATAATCGGGCTCGTCGGGATAGCCATGGGCGCAAATAGAGCGGGGCCTATTTACGTGGTTGCGACATAGAGTTTTTAATATCTGGCTATCTAACCGGCCTTTATATTGGTCTAAAATCTCTTGGGCCACCTGGAGGCGCACGTAGGAGCCGCCGTGGGATAGCCAGCCGCTTTCTTCCAACGGCTTAAGGTCGGGATGGAGAAAATGGTTGGAATGGGCCAAACTATGGCTAAAATCCAATTGCGCGAAACGAGTGGCCGTGGTTTCTAAACAAAAGGCCACGGAATCAGCGCAATTAAGCTGATAATTCATAGCCGTGGCTCGGCCACAAAAGGCCACCGCGCCAAAAGCGTCGCCAATCCTTTGTTGATCAAGCGCCTTACGGACTACAAAAGGATATATCACCCCTGGCCGGGCGTCTCTAGCGACTAATTTATTGATAACTAGAGCCAGACCGTCGCTATTTAGGCCATTGAGCCCCAAAATACCAGCCAAAGTGTAGATAATCTGTTTTTGGCCGCTTAGCTTAGTAATCTTTAACACCGCATTAAAGCGGGCGTAATAGGCCTCCATATCGTAGGTTTGACCAATTATGGGGCCGTCAGAGGCGGCCTTGGCCTTAACGTTAAAGCTAGTACAGCCCCATAAACGATCAGAGCGAAGTCTAGGGCCTAGGGCCGGGGCCCTTAGATCTTCTAATTCTAAAAAAGAATTTATTAATATGATATCTATAAGAGAGCGGTTAGAGCCTTGAGCTATTCCCTCTAGCTCTTCGAAGAGAATAGGAGAATAATTTTTAAAAAACCCTAGGTTTCTTTGACTAAGAGTCAACAAATCCTCGCGCTCAATTTTTAAGCCCACATTCTCCAAATGGACCCTATGGGCCGTTTCGACAAACTCAGTTATCTTATCGCGCAAGGCCTCGCCGTGGGCCCGACCCAAGGCCAAGCCCTGGCCTTTGAGTTCCAATATTGGGACGCTCTCCATAATCATCCTCGTAAGCTCCCCGCCCTCTGGGGCGGAGCTTTTTGACCATAAATCCTAAAAAACTCAAAGGCCTAAAAACTAACCTGGCTTCAAATTTAGATGGCCGCCAAAAGAGTCTAAAGACTAAAATCTATATAGCTCGCTTAGGTCTCTTGAGGCTTATTATTTTGGGTAGCCTCCAATTTTTTGGGGCTATCGGCCGCCTGAGGCGACCCCAAAAGAGAGGAAAGAGTTTTTTCCATCTCAGGCTTGAGATTTTTTAGGTTTTCGAGTTCTGGCAGAAACTTTTCTTTCTCTAAGGGGGCTAAATTAGCTTCCACCGCCTTATTGAACTCGTCTTTGATTTTTCCCAGATAAGCGTAAAGTCTAGCTAAAGCGCGCATGACCTTCGGCAGCTTATCCGGGCCCAAAAGCACCAAGGCCACCGTCGCCGCCACGATAACTTCGGCCATGCTTAAGCCGAACATCTTTAGGCCTTAGGCTCGCCGCTATCGGCGTCGTTAGCCTGGGAAGTAGAAGAGCTATTAGATTGCTCTTCTCCTTCTCGCTTATCGTTTATGGCCCTACGAAAGTTACTCAAACCCCGACCCAAGCCCTTGCCCAGTTCCGGGAGCCTCCTCCCGCCAAAGATGACCAAAACCACTATCAAAATAACCAGCAGCTCTTTAAAGCCCACCGAGCCCATACTCTCCCCTTTGTTGGAAAAAAGTTTCTATAAAAACGCCCCGGAGCTTTTAAACCTATCCAAAGCCAACGAGGTCTCGATCTTATTATCGAACAATAAGATTTTTAATGCAATGGTTATGCCAAAAAGAAAAGTGAAAAAATCCCTAAAAAAGAACTCTTGAACAATTGAGCCCTAAAAAAACCCTCTTTTGGTTGAAAAATAAGACTAAGAAGTAGGTTTTTGCCAAGCCCCCAGTCGCGCTCTAGTTTTAGCCCCAGCCGTCTAAGCTGGCCGTACGAATTTGTTTAACCTATCAGCCCCTCGGCCCGATATCTTTTAAGATCGTTCCACAGATCCATTTTAAGCTCCGGCATGGCCACTAAATCAGTTAAAGAGTAGGTTAGCCGCAAAGGGATGGTTCCAAAGACAAGATAGGGCCTTTGCTTAATTAAGGTAAGAGGAGAAAAACGGTCAGAAAGGGCCTGGCCAGAGAAAAGCCCCATGGTTAACACTAGCTTGGGGGAGATTAATTGAATTTCCCGCAAAACAATTTGGGCGCATGATTTTAGCTCATTGTGGTTTATTTTTCCATTATTAGAGGAAAGGCATTTAACCACCGACGTGATATAGTACTCATGAGAGGAGAGTTTAAGGCCAGATGAGATAATTTTATCTAATAACTCTCCTTCGGCCCCGCCCGGATTTTGCTCCGCCTCCAAACCAAACTCACTCGGGGGCTCGATAACAAACATAATCTTAGCCCCGGCCGCCCCTCGCCCTGGTATTTTAATTACACCTTGGCGGGCTAAAGGGCAAGCTCGGCAAGACCTTAAAGATTGGTTTAAGCCCTCTAAGTCTGTCACCTCTTTAAGCCAATTAAGAGAATTTAAGGCCCGCGTCTCCTCATTATTTAGTTTTAAGATCCTCTCTTTGGTTTGGAGAGAGGCGGTGCCGACGATTTTTTGAGCTTGAGTACGAGTAGGGTTAATATCTAGGTAAATATTATTAGACTTCCCTTTATCTTTGGGAGTTAAAAACTCATAGGATTTAGGCTTAAGGTTTAAGGCTTGAGGTTCGGGCCCGCTGGGAGGGCCAAACAAGGCTTTAGTCCGTTTAAGATCCTCTGCGGCCTTAAAGCTTCCCCTAAACTCTAAACCCAACTCGACCGCCAGCTCTAAATAGGCACTACTTTGAGCTAAAAGCTCCCCTAAAGAGAAAATTGATCGAGAAGAATTTATGGGAGTATTAATCATAAAATACGAACCGTAAAATCATCTATTTGATAAACGATCTTTGAATCAACCCATAAAAGGCCGCTAAAAGATATTTGCTTTAGGGCTCGGTCAATTTCAGTAGCCCTTATTCCCCAAATAGCCTCTCTATTCATGGGCGTTATTTGACCGCGGTAAACCCAGCGATGATCGCGCCCCGGGGCTGGCGAACTCCATACAGCGTTAAAAGAGCTTAAATCTCTTTCTCCCAATATTAAAGCTGCCAGAACCTTAGCCGCCTCTATAAAACCCTCTAAACCCAAAGAACCCGGCCAGACGGGATCATATGGGAAATGGGCAGTAAAAAACCAAGCCTTGGCCTCCACTTTACTTTTAGCCCATAAACGATGATCGTATTTGGAGGCCGATAAAAAGGAGTAATTATCAAGCATCAGCCAAGGCCCTTTAGGCCAGGCCGGTCCTTGAGGGTAGGGAGAAAAGGAGCCCGGTTCGGGGAATATAGACAAGGCCTTTAATAGGCTTGGGGGCGCCTTTACGCCACCTTGACGAGTAAAGCTTTCCGGGGCGTGGAAGCCAAAACTTGCTTTCCCCTCGTAAATGAGTTCCTCGTTCATATAAGAAGAGAAATAATAACGTTGAATGACCATGGCCCCCAAAACGCTTGATTTTAAAAGCACAGCTTTAGTTATTATCCGCCCGCTTATTTCGGTTAAGGGCTTTTTAACACTAGCCTCCCCACCTAAATTTCTAAAGTGCATGGGCCCTTCAAAGGCTAAAGCCGAGCCCATATAGGCCGAGAGAAAGCCGCAAGGCTGCAAGGCGATTTCGTTTAAGGCCGCATAAGGGAAGGCCGGCGATTTTCCGCCAATATTATCTAAGAGAAAGGGTCGCCTTTGGGGATCGAGGTCTAAATCATAAATAGCCTCAACCTGGGTACCGGTGATGATCTGGCCTAGTCGGCCCTTTTTGATCTCAGCTTGGTCGATAAAATCGTAGGGGGCCCGAGGTAAACGGGCCACGAAGGAAAGATCGTCAAAGCGCTGATAAAGGGGCCCTAAAGCTTTCGATAGGAGCCCTGTGCTCATTTGGGTTAACGCGGCCTTATCATAGAGGTCGTTACCCTTTAGCTTTCGCCTTACCGCTAGAGGGGCGGCTGTAGGAGCCGTAGAAGCTGTAGGCGGCTTAACGCGGCGGGTGACGACTGCGGCAGGTGCAATTTTGGGAACGGCCTCCTCGGCTAAAGGCTCATTGGGGTGACTAGTTTCATCTTGGGGACCTTTAGGCTGCTTTTTGGTTAGGCCCTGTTTTTCGCTTACTCTCTCGCTTACTGGCTCATCTATTGCCGAGCCGCTCTCGGCTGCGGGGTCGACGATTTTCCTTCTTACGGCTTGAGCCTTTTTAGGTTCTTCACTTTGCCCTACTAAATTAGGTGCCTTTTGGCTCTCTAAAGTTGGACTGTGGAAACTACTCTTTTTCTGCCAAAGGTTTTGTAGATAATCACGGCTCGCACCTTTTAGTCTTAAACCTATATCGCTAGCTAGAGCTATGGGCCGACCGTCGGCCCACATAACTGCGTCGGCCACGGCCATAGGCTCGGTTTCTTTTCCACTCTCATTAGTAACGAAGCCTATCTTTTTAAGGTGAACTTCATAGGCCGCTCGCTTAGTTTTGGGAGTTACTTGCCCGCGGCATTTTAGGCTTTGGCCAAGTCCTATGACGGGGGCAAAGCCACCCAGTTCGGCCGGGGCTAGCCAACCCATTAAGAGAAGATATATCCTAAGAGTTTGTAAGGAGGCGTCGTACATTAGAGTGCCGGGCATGACCTCATCGTCTTTAAAATGAGAGATCAAAAACCAACTATTAGGCTTTATAGCGAATTCCGCCCGGATAAAACCATGGCCGTAGGCCCCGCCAGTAGGGTCAATTTTGGTAACCTTATCAATTAAGGCTAAATTCCCGCTAGGTAGCAGCTGGGCCCCGATAACAGCTTTAGCGCTAAAGCTAGGACCAAGAGGAGAGGGATCGCCTTTTCTTAAGGCCTTAACGGCCAGACTGGAAAGAGATTTAACTTCCAAGGCCTCGGAAAAAATTGCGGCCCCGGGATCAACTTCACCCTCGGCCGGAGTATCGAAGGCCAAGGTCAAACCTTTACCGCTATCGAGCGCCTCTTGAGTAAAAAAGCCAGCGCAGCCTCGACGCATGGATAAAAATTTATCTCCCCCTTTAATAGCCCCGTCAAACTCAAAACGGAACATCTCGGTCTGGCCGTGGCTGAAAAAATTTAAAATCCTTATATCATAACGGGCTACCTCACCTTTAAATGGAGGATCTCCAAAAAAGACCACCTCGGCGTCAAGGAGCCTATAGCGGGCCAGCCCCTTGGTAACCATATCGGCCCCTAAATAACCCGAAAGCATTAAATCAGCTTGCCCTGATTCCACAGCCATGCCGCAGCTAATGCGTCCGTTTTCTATACACCAATCGTAGCGCCCCACGTCGTGCTCGGTAACGATGCGACCAGGCCCCATAGATAGTTCGTCCCCTTCTATAGTTAAGACCCTATCGACAAACATGAGAGGCTCGTCGGGAAGCCTTACTCTAGATGGAAAATCATCAGCTGCGGCAAACTTTGGGCCTAACGATTTAGCTGCCGAACCAATAGCAAACTCTAGGCATTGCTCTCGCTTAAATCGCGGCTTTTCAAACTCTTCTTGTTTTTCTTGACTAGCCTTAACCCTTATGGCCCCGGGCCCTATGTCTGAGGGAACTCTACCGATGGGGGCCTCGGATGGCGCAGCTGGTGATGACGCAGACGAGGCCTCCGAAGAAACCTCTGGAGTTGATAGTTTATTAGACTCTAAGCCCTTAATCTTTGTTTCCGCTCTATAGGGGGCCCCTTCCGCTTTATTTCCTCCCGCCTTGGCCCCGGCTTGTCTTTCGAGCCAAGAAAGGTAGTCTTCTTCGTCTGTAGGAGCGGGTGCAACCTGAGGGCTTGGGCTCTCGACAAACGGGGCCGGCCAGTTAAGCTCGGGTGGATTTAGGTTTATCGGTACTTCAAAACGACTATCGGTTGGGGGATCTTCAGAGAGTAAGCACTGCTCTGAATTAATAGGGTAACCGCACAGCCAAAGCTCGGCCAAGACCCTATTTAAGCCGCTAGCCCCCTCGTCAATGGCCGTTGTGGCTAGAGATTGGGCTGCGTGGGGGCGACGGCCCAAGATTGATTTAATCATGCGGGTGGCGCTATTACCGGGCCCTACCTCCACAAAATACCTAACTCCGTCGGCATAGGCCCTTTCGACGAGAGAGGGAAAATTATGGCCGCTAAGGGCTTGGGAGTAAAGAGAAAGCGCTATGGCCTCGCTTTCTTGCTTAAGGGGCGCAGCCTCAAAACTAGAGTATATTGTGACTTCTGGGCGCAAAACTACGCGCCTCGTATGAAACTTTATATACCTATCGGCCACTTGGGTAACCACGGGGGCATGGACCGTAGGCACATCTTCTGAAGGAAATATCGGGGCCTCCAAGGCCTGGGCCAGCATTTGAACCGCCGCCTCCTCACCCACTACCGTCGCCTCTTCCCTAGTGTTAACCAAGGCTAAAAAGACTCTATGGCGATAGGGCGGGGATAGGGCTTCGAGGGCAGCTTTAATTTCACTTTCAGGCCTGGGGATCATTGCCGAGAGCCACTTTAGGGGCTTATTACTCTTCCAACCCCAATAGTTCCTAGCCGCGTTACACTCTCCGCATAAATCGCTATTAAACAACGGATCGTTAATTAGATCGTTTAGTAGCTCATCTCTATCAGGCCATAAACCTAAGGCCACTAAGGCCCCTGTTTCTCCAAGTGAGTAACCTAAAGAGGCTTGAGGACTAAGTCCAATATGCTCTAACACTCTCGTAGCAATTAAAGCAAAGCTAACGTGAGCTAAAAGATGCTCTCGACAAGAAAGGCGTTTATAGTTTGGAGTCCAGAGAAGCTGACTTTGAAATAGGCCCAAAGGGTCCTTACTCTCGCCCTCAAGCTTACTCATCACCTGCGGGTAGCAAAGGGCTAGTCCTCGGCCTAAGCCCTTATAAAGATTACCGCTCCCAGGATAGACGAAGGCCAATTGGCCCTTAACTTCTTCGGCCGGGGCTAAAAGTACTTTAGGTTTAAAATCGCGGTCAACCTCCCCGGCCCTAGTCCTTTTTATTAACGATAAAAGCTCTCTTTGATCGCGGGCAAAGATGACTGCGCTAGCTCTTAAAGGGTTCTCTTTATTGGCCCTTAGCCATTGGCGACTAAGAAGAGTTAAATCTTTTTGGGGGTGAATTTCTATTAAGCTTTCTAGTTCGCTTAAAGCTCTATTGAGATCTGCTCTATCGTTACCCTTAATAAAAAAACAAACATCTAATCTCACCGGATCGGAAGGTACCGATAGAGGAAAAGGCGAGGCCCCAGGGGTTTCCGAAAGCACGTAACCCGGGCCGCTTAAAGAACGCGGGGGATCGTCTGGATTTTGGAGCCAGTAGGCAAAGCCGTGGCCCAAGCCCAACGGTTTTAGGTGGTGCCTTAGGTAGTAGCCACTGCGGTTAAGAGCAAAAACAGCCGAAAGGGGCCCTAATTTATAATCAGCTTCAGTTAAGGTTAGCTCAGCTAAGGGCTGAAGGATCTCAGCCCCTTTCGGGGAAGCTAAGAGCATAGCCGCCGCCCCCTCGACCCAAACAGTCTTGGGCGCTAGGGCCGCGGTTTTAGGATCGCCAAAGGAATCGACCACCCCGACGAGAGCAACGTCGACTTCTCCAATAGCGATAAAGCGCATCGCTTCCCTTAACGCCCTTAAGCCGCAATCTTTTTCCTCAGCCATAGTAAAAGCCGGGCCGCCAGCACCTAAATAGCGAGCTAGGCGGCTAGATACTAAACTACCCAAAGCCCCTAAAACCCGGCTGTGGGTTAGAGGGGGGGAAGAGGTTAGGGCTAAATTTTCAGCAAATTTTTCTACGTCAAAAGAGCTTAAAAAGGAGTTATCGCCCTCTCGGTTTTTTATAGACTCTATCACCCTTTCCTGGGCCAGCCACCTTAAAGCGTAATCGGAAGCGCGGGGATCGATATTAACACCCATAAAGATGCCCACCCTATTTAAATCCAATGATGGAGGTAGACGCTCAGGGTCGAGCCCAGCTGCGTCTAATGCGGCCAAGGCAGCCTTAAAGGCTAGAGTTTGCTGAGGCAGAGCCTCGGCTAGTTCCTTGGGCGGCAGTCTAAATTTTTGAGCGTCAAAGCTAAGCTTATCGAAAAAAAAGCCTGAGGCCTTAAGTCCGCCCATCCGGCGGGTGGAGGCCACTGGCGGCTCTTCGGGGGTTAACCAGTAACGGGCCAAGGCTTGGTAATTTGGCCACGGGGCCAAACAGGTGCGGGCGGCGATGAGAAAAGCACTAAAATCTTGGCCTTGCCCCTGCTCTGGATTATTAATTTGATTTTGGTTTTGACTTTGCCCACTATCTTTATTAGGATTTAGCTCCTCTACAGAGGCGCTAGGAGGGGTGCTAGGGGAGGTGCTTTCAAGCTCAACTATATTTAAAGATGGTTCACCCTTAAGCTTATTCTTTTTTATTAGACTTTTACGTTTTGGCTTTAAGACGCTAGCGCCTAAGCACCAGGCCTTAGGAATAAATTCCTCGACCACGGCCTGAGCGTTAACACCTCCGAAGCCAAAGGCGTTGACTGCGGCTATCCTTCCTAGGCTAGTGGAGAGCGCACTCCACTTTTCCGCCTCATTTAAGAGCCTAGCCTCGGGTGCCCTTTGGAGATCTAGGTCTTTATTGGGCTCTAAGGCCCCCACCGTGGGAGGGAGTATGCCCTTATTAACCGCTAAGGCAGCTTTTACTATGCTAGCCGCCCCGGCGGCTGAGAGTAAATGCCCAAGATTTCCTTTAACAGAACCTATGACCGGAGTTAGCCTACTGTGGCGAGTAGATAAAAAACCCTTAATGGCCTTAATTTCAACCGCATCTCCCAATAAAGTTGAGGTGCCGTGGGCTTCTATTAGCTCCGGGGCGACTAGGGGCGGTAGAGAGCTATCGTTAAAGGCGTTGACCATAGCCCTTATCTGACCCTCCGAATCGGGGGCTAAGATATTACCTTGCCTATCATTTGATAACCCCACCCCGGTTATTAAGGCTATAATTTCGTCTCCGTCGGCCAGAGCTGTTTCTAGCCTCTTTAAAACCAAGGCCACTGCCCCGGAGCCCACTATTAGACCATCTGATTGTTGGGTAAAGGGACGAGAGAGGCCGCTCTTAGATAAGGCCCTTAATTGAGAAAAACCAAGCTGGGTAAAGAGAGGGTCGGCCTTAGCCAAGCCTCCGGTTAAAACGCAGCTTAAAGAGCCGTCTCTTAAGCGATCTAAAGCTAGTTTTAAGGCGTAGAGGGAAGATGCGCAGGCTGCGTCAACGGTAAAAGATTGACCGCCAAAACCAAAGGTATCGGCTGATAATTTAGCCGAATAACCTACGCAGCGAAAGGGATTGGTGCGAGGGGGTTCGTGAAAGGGGTTAAAAGGCCAAGAGCGAGTAGCTTGCCGCCCGTAAAGGGCTAAAGTAGCTTCAGCCATGGTCCTGGTGGGCAAAATGACGTGACCTAAGATCACGCCCAATTTTTCTGGGGCATGGGCGCTTAAGTTAACCGAGCCTAAGGCCTTTTTGGCTGCGGCTAGCCAGTATAAAAGAGAATCGTCGGCTTCAAAGGGATCAAAATAGGAAGGGAGTTTAAGATCTTTTAGGTGTTCTTGAGCCTTAAAGCTAGGCTTTGATATCCACGCCCCAGTTAGGTTATAGGCCTTATCATGGGCCGGTTCGCCCTCTTGATAAAATAGGGCCGGGTCAACCCCAAAATCTTCTTTTTGAGCTTGGCGAAAAAAAACTCGATTTTCAACTATGTTATTCCAAAAGCACAAAGGGTCGTCGGCCCCCGGCACAATGAGCCCGACGGCTACCAAAGCGGCGGCGCGAAACGGTTCGCGGGCAGCGATCATAGATTCTCCGCGTTAAAACCCGCGCCTTAAGACGCGAGAGGGATTACAAAATAGGCTAGTAACGTTTATTTAACTATGCGGTGTAAATTTATTTATAACTTATACTATCTTTATCTTCTCATTCTACTGTTAAAGTACCAACTTTTTAACTATTTTACCTTAATACCTTATCTAATCTCCATTTGACCAAAGCCGCCCCAACCGTAGCTCTGAAGGCGCTCGACCGCCGTGCCACAGCCTAGGACCACCACCTCACTCGGCTCTCCTATGGGCGAGCGAATGAGCTTTAAAAAAGTCTCGGCACCTTCCTTAAGTCCAATTAGACCTACGCCTTGAGCCTTAAATTGGTCGGCTAGGCTATCGGTGACCATTCCGGCCGCCCAAGGTCCCCAGTTGACGGCCAAGGCCCGGCAATTGGGGTGAATGGCCGTCATTTCCCAAGCTATTTTATTGAGCACTTCGTTACCAGCCGCGTAATCAGCTTGACCTTGACGGCCAAAGCGGGCGGTGGAGGAGCTAAAAAAGACCGTTAACCTTAGTGGCTCGCTTTGAAAAGCCTCTAATAGTAAAGTGGCTAGCTGGGTTTTAGTCGAATAGACCCTAGCGAATTCCTCTTGATTTTTACCCTTTATCGGGTGATCGGCCAAGACCCCAGCCCCGTGGATAAAGCCTTTGATGGGCCCGTAGGAAGAGCTTATTTTACGAGCTATGCCCTCAATGACCATAGGGTTAGTTAGATCATCTGACATATAGATAACCTCGGCCCCGGCTTGACTTAAGGCCTCTAGGTTCTTTTTAAGCTCTCTCGCCGATAAGATAAGTTTGGCCCGGCTCTCAAGTTCTCTTGGGGAGGCCTGTCGACCGAGCATGGAAAACAAAACGCTTTTAATTTCGCGAGCGTCTTTAAGCTTGCTCAGCCAATCAGGCTCTGAGGGCGACAGTGGAGTGCGGCCTAAAATTATAAGCCTGGGCCTATAAAGTTTGGATAGTTCAGTTAAAACCGCCGCTGTGACCCCTCGGCCTCCTCCGGTGACCACCACCGTGTCTCCAGGAGATAACAGAGGCTCTGAGCTTTCGGAGGGTATATAGGGTTTAAGAGTTAATAGGCAGGGCCTCCCGCAAGCCGGAAGCCCTATTTCCACTGGCCCAGAGCAAAAGGCACTTTTAAAAATAGAATCTAGCCAGGTTTGCCCAGACATCTCATATAAGGCCAAGGGAAGATCGAGGGCTCTAACGGAGACCTCGGGCCACTCGCGAGCAGCGCATTTTAGGAGCCCTACCAAAGAGCCAGAAATAGAATTTCCGTTTAACCTCCCTGGGGCACCGTTTTTGGGAAAACCAAATTGCCCGCCTAAAAAGCTTAAGCCAATTAACATCTTAAGGGCTGGCCCTGACGAGCTTTCCAAAGCCCGCAAGGCCCCGGTGATTATGGAACTATCCCTATCGGCCCCAGGCCAGACGAGTATTAAGGTAGAAGCCTCTGCCCCAGGTTTATCGCGCCATTTTTGAAAATCAAAAGACCAATTGACCCTTTCGACCTCGTAGTTACGGCGCTTAAGCCCACTTTGAATGCTCTTGGTCAAAGGGCCTGCCCCTACTATCCTTATTAGGCCCTGAGGCGGCCAAAAGTTAGGCTCTTTTTTAGGTATCTCAAAAGGCTCTGGCTCCACCCGCCACACGCTCGGCTGACTTTCGGCCATCTCCAAGGCCTTTTCTAATAAGGCCTTTCCCTTATTCTCTTTTTTAGCTTGCCTTGAGACTTTAGGGTTAAATTTGGGGTGTTGGGGGGCTTCCGATGAAGCCGCAGCCGAGGGTTCAAGCCAAGCCTCTAGCGTGGCTTGAGGTGGCGAGAGATCGCTAATAAGCTTAACTTTCTTTTCTTGAGCGCAGCGCTGGTCGCGAAGATTAAAAACATCGTGCCAATCGCCTAAGGTTTTGGCTTGGGCCAAAAGAGCCTGCTCTTGGGCCGTAAAATCAGCTAGCCCTTCGGAAGAGACCGAGATGATTTCTATTTTTTTTATAGAATCTAAGCCTAAATCAGCCTCAAGTTCCATGTCAAGCCTAAGGCTATCGAGGGGGTAACCCGTCTCCCGAGCCGCCGCTTCTATTACTGATGATTTTGGGACTGAAGATTTTGGAGTAATCAAGGTTTCTATGGGCTCCTTGATACCTATTTTTTCTATAGCTAACTTTTCCTTATCCGGCTCAATTTCCCTCATCCGAGCTTGGCTTAAAGCCTGGAGTAGTAAGTCTAAAGTCTTAGCTGAAGAAAGGCAAGCCGCATCGGCGTAGGGAAATTTTTCAGTTAAAACCGATAAAAGCTCCACTCTCTTTATGGAATCTAAACCCAAATCAACTTCAAGCTCCATGTCGTCTTTCAAAGAATCGACCGGATAGCCGGTTTCCCTTGATAAGGTCTCAAATAAAAGCCCTCTTATATGGCCTTCTTCTGAAAGAGGCTCAGCGATAGGTTCAGATAAGGGCACAGCTGAAGTAGGAGAGCTATGGGTACTATCTTGACTAACCCTAAGCGAATCAATGATACTAGCGATAGCACCTAAGCTAAGGCTTTTATCCATATCGGTGGCGGCCGTAGCTAAGAGTGGAAAGGAGCGGCTTAAAGCTGATAGTAACTCCACTCTCTTAATCGAATCGAGCCCCAAGTCGTTTTCAAGCTCCATATCAGGCTCTAAGCTCTCCGCGGGATAGCCGGTTTCAGAACTCACTATGGAAGTTAACGTTTCCCAAATACTAGAACTAAAGCCGATAAATTGAGGCATATCGCTTAAGTGAGTTTCACCCAATTTAGAGCCGTTACCGCCCGAGCCTTGGGTCTCGGAAGGTGCCTTTGACTTTAAGTCAGCTAGACTATTAACCGAAGCTAGGGCTGAAAATTCCGAGGCTATTTGGGAGGACGATCTTAAGACTTCTTGATTTTCTATTTGATTGACAGAAAAAGATGTACCTTGACCTCTATTAAGTGAACTATTAATATCTTTTAAGATCTTTAAGCTTTCTTTTTGAAAAGTTAACATCTCAGATAGAGATTCATTTAACTTAGAACTTGATTCTGGCTTATCTATTAGACGGGAAATCCTCTGTTTTACATTCTCACTCTCTTTAATCTTAGGCCTTGACTCGGGCTCAATAAAAAGGTTACCTCCGCCGACTAAAACGCGGTGCCCCTCAGGGGCGGCTAAAGCGGGCGGGAGGGTGGGCCAAGCAGAAAAATCAACCGCCTCACCTCTAGCGGCCATAGCCCCCAAAACATGGGCTAATGAGCGCACGCTATCTATTGAGCTGGCTATAAAGCTTTCCTTAAAGCTTCGTTTTATCTTAAGAACCTGGCTCTTTATTTCATCTATTGGCCTAAAGACTATAGCCGAACCGGAAATTAGCTCGCTAGAGAGAGTTAATAGCTTTTGGGGATCGGCCTCTAAATTATTTTTAAGCGCCAGCATGTCGCCAATTAACCCTTCGGGGCCGTAAAGGGCTTTTTGAGGGCAAAAGATAGGTTCTTTAGTAAAATATTCGGCCGGATCTTTACTAACTTGACCATCTTTAGTTTCCGCAGCCATCATTAGCTGCGCCATTAAAACGCTCTCTTGGTCGCTTTCTTGACTTAACGATTCCCCTAAAGCGGCTATGAGCGAGGCTGGCCCGGAAACCAAGGCTGCGGGTTTAAGGTTAAAGCTTTGTAATATTTGGCTCACACCCCTTAAGAGGGCGGTTAGGGCCATTAAACTTAAGGAGCGGCTTTGGCTAAGGGTTTGTTTAAAACTTTTTAGCGACTCCATAGGAGCCAAGGCGGGCGGATAGAGAGAAAGTGAGAGATTATATGGCCAGCGCTTTAGGCGTCTAATTTCTTCGGCCCTATCAAGCGGACCTTGTAATTGAGGGAAAGATAAGGCTAGCTCTCTAAAAGGATTTTCACTTAGATAGTCGGTTAAGTCGCCCTCAAAGCCCTCGTAGAGAAAGACTAAAGGAAGGTTTTTGGGCCTACCTCGGCCCAAAAAGACTCCTTTGGGGAGTTTAGAACTCTCCTCAAAACTTTCGCTAAGTGCGGCTGCGGCGGCGCGGATAGAAGATAGTTTAAGCTCGTCAAACTCTCCGCTTAGGATTAACCTATAATCATGAGTGGACTTATATTGATATGCAATAGCCCTAGAAAGGGAGTCAAGCTCGACAGGGCTTTGGGCTTCTTGAAGGCTAATTAAGCCCCTCTCCAAATCCTCCGTGCTCTGGCCAGAAAGGGCGATTAAATGAAGGCCCGTTTCAGACAATGGCTTTTGGCGGTCCGCTTCCTCAAGTAAAATATGATAGTTAGCCCCCCCAAAACCAAAAGATGAGACCGCAGCTCGCCTAGGTCTATCGGGAGAGCTTATCCAAGGCCGGGCCTCGGAGTTTATATAAAAAGGCGTTTGGGGGTCACCAAGCGGGGCCAAGGGATTTTTAACTTTAATAGTGGGGGGCAAGACTTTGTGAGAAAGGCTTAAGATAGCCTTAATCAGCCCCGCAGCCCCGGCGGCAGCCTTAGCGTGGCCTATTTGAGACTTTACCGTGCCTAGAGCGCACCAAGGGGCACCGTAGGGGTTAGGACCATCGCTTAAAAACCGCTCGGTTAAGGCCTGAACTTCAACCTTATCACCCACGGGCGTCCCGGTACCGTGCGCCTCAACCAATTCAACTTGCTCTGGTTTCCAGCCGGCCGCTTGGTAGGCCGACTCCATAGCCCGCGCTTGGCCGCTAACGCTAGGGGCGAAGATAGCAGTGCCCCTGCCGTCGCTAGAGCCACCAGCGGCATAAATTACGGCGTGGATGCGATCACCATCTCTTTTAGCGTCTGATAAACGCTTTAAGACGGCTATGCCCAGCCCCTCACCTAAGACGGTACCGTCGCCATGACTATCAAAAGGGCGGATCTCTTGGCTCGGCGATAAGGCCGGGGTCTTACAAAAACAGGTGTACATGAAGGGATCACTAAAGGTATCGACCCCTCCAGTGACCACCAAATCTGAGCGATGAGAATGAAGTTCGGCTAGGGCCTGACTTACGGCGGCTAAGGAACTAGCACAAGCGGCGTCGGTTACCAGGTTGGGGCCGCCTAGATTCAGGCGATTGGCGATTCGGCCAGCCGTGACGTTACCTAGTAACCCCGGAAAAGACGATTCGCGCCAGGGAGGAAACTTTTCCCCAAAACGAGTAAGAATTTCCTCTGCCAAGCTCTCCTCAACGCCACTTTCTTCCAAAGCCCTTTTAAGCTGTGGATAAGCCAAGCGCGAACCAAGGCTCACGACCATCTTAAGAGCGCCTGTTACGCCTAAAATAACGGCCGTGCGGCTATGGTCAAAGCTTTCAGGTGGATAGCCGCTATCGCGTAAGGCTTCCTCGGCAGTTAGTAACGCTAATAACTGAGTGGAGTCGGTTGCCTCCATATCTTTGGGGGTTATACCATAACGCAGCGGAGAGAAAGCAACTGGAGAGATAAACGATCCTCTACGGCAATAAATGGAATCAGGGGCCTTGGGATCTGAATTAAAATAATCTTCGGCCACAAAGCGATCTTTAGGGGCTTGAATAATAGCATCTAATCCAAGTCTTATTAAAGTCCAGTAGCCGGCGAGGCCGGGGCTAGTGCCGGGAAAAATAGCGCCCAGACCGATAACGGCCGCAGGTTCATTAGAAAAGATCCTTTTTTCAGGGATCGTTGGCTCTTGGGTCATGATTTATCCGAAAAGTTAAAAACCGATAATTCCGCAGCCACCCTCGCGCTCGACAACCACGCTTGGTTTAGGGGAGGCACAAATTAAGATGGGAGAGCGGCCTTAAGGTGATCGTTAAAATATTATAGGCTCGGTGCTTAGTTAATATAAAAAATTGGATACCAATTTACTTTAATTTTTTTATCTCAAAAAAACCGTCTCTCTAAAAAAACCAGCCCTCTTAGAGGGCCTATCGGAAACCTTTATCGAAGCTCTTGGGTTAAGTCGGAGGTTTTACGGCCGAGATCTTGATAATTGTTTATCTTCTCATTAACCAACTTTTTTTTCAACCTTAAAACCGAGCTAAGCAGGAAAAAGGGCCTAAAAAAAATTTTTTCCTACAAAAACGTTTTTTTTTTTGCTTATTGGCCAACCTTTTCCATGGGCTAGCCTATTTTTGAAATTTTTATATTTTGTGACTTCGTCTCTAAATTAACTCCCTTTCGCCGAGCCAAGAGCCTTAAGCCGCTTTTCGCTTTTCGCGAAGATAACTAATCTCTAGCTCAGCGGCCTAAAACCAAGAGGCTAGATATTTTTTTTCTGCTTAGCTATAAAAATTAAAGCACTGCGGCCAAGGCTTTTAAAAAAACGCAGAGCCAAAAGAGCTGGGCGGCCGTCTCTCTGATTTAGGGGCTTAAAGCCTAAACCGAAGTGTCCTGGTGAAATGAGTAACATAATTAAAATATTTGGATAAATTTTTTTTGCATCCCTATAACTTATTTAACCTATTCTTTATTAAAAATAATCATTATTTATTTGCAATCATAATAATATTTATCTTAATATTTTAAATTATAAAATCGAAACTACTATTAATACAACAGTACATGGATTATTTACTCATCAATATTTCAAATTTCAAAATTTCGATTTTTTTTTACTCTGAACAAAAAAACAACTTTACATTTATCCACCGACCCGCTATCGTCTCCTTAGCGAACACCGTTGTGGCGACGGCCTCGTAATCCAAATAGCGGGAGAGAGAAATGTCATTACTTGGGATGCGCGACTGGAATCCTTCTATTCTTGAAAAGGCTGGGTTGACACCCGATAACATACCTCAGTTCGAGGACGAACTGTACGGGTATTTAAGTAATTTCGCTGATTGTTTCAAGGTCGTCAC
>JAITQT010000378.1 GCA_031288745.1 Deltaproteobacteria bacterium | reverse complement strand
TCTTTAGCCAAGGCCTTGGGCCGTTTAGATTGTGGGCAGACGGCGGTGGTTTCCGATAAAATAGCCGTGGCCTTAGAGGGAGCCGACGGTACCGACGCCACGATTCGTCGGGGGGCTTCGTTATGTCGAAAGAGGGTGGCCGCAGCTAAGGTGGTTAAACCAACTCAAGATAAACGCTACGATCTCCCGGTGGTGGGGCCGGCCACGATTGAAGTCTTAGTCGAGTGCCGAGCTGCGGCTTTAGCCTTAGACGCCAGCGGACTAATAATACTTGAGCCCCAAAGGTGCGTGTCAATGGCTCAAGAAGGCGATCTCTCAATAGTAGCCTGGAAAGAAGAGGCCCAGTAAGGCTCATGGGCGAGCCTAGAAGAGTAATGATTAGCTGCGTGGAGCCCTCGGGCGATATGCACGGGGCAGCCCTAGTTAAGGCCTGCGCTGAGCTTTACCCTCAGATTAAGTTCTTTGGCCTTGGTGGTGAGGAGATGGCGCGGGCCGGGGTTGAGATAAGGGCCAATATTAGCCAAGTCGCGGTCATGGGCTTTAGCGAGATCTTAGGCTCTCTTCGAAGGATACTAAAAGTGCGTTCAATGATGGCCGAGACTCTGATTAAAGAAAGACCAGCGGCCTTAGTCTTAATCGATGGACCTGATTTTAATTTTTATTTGGCTAAGGCGGCCAAAAAGGTAGGGGTCAAAGTTATTTATTATATCTGCCCGCAACTTTGGGCTTGGCGGCCCGGCCGCCTTAAGCTCTTGCGAGAGTTAACCCATCGCCGAGCCGTTATCTTGCCTTTTGAAAAACCGTTTTACGATAAGCGCGGCCTAAGCGTGGATGAGGTGGGCCACCCCTTATTTGATGAATTAAACCAGAAAATAGATAGCCAAAAAGTCTTATTCTCTCTTGGCCTTAGCCTAGATAGCCAAATACTAGCTATACTACCGGGCAGTCGAAAAAAAGTTTTAGAGCGCCTTATTGGCCCGATGCTGCAAGCCGCAGCCCTAGTTTTAAAAAAGCGGCCCCAATTGATTGCGGTTTTGCCTAAGGCTGCGACTATAGAGACTTCTTTCCTAGAGCAATTTTTGGCCCGGGCCCCCAAAGAGATTACTTCGGTTTTAAAAGTGGTCGAGGGCCGCTCCCAAGAGATTTTAGCCGTTAGCCGCCTCGCCCTTTTGGCCTCTGGTACCTCTAGTGTCGAGGGGGCCATCTTGGGGCTGCCTATGATCGTTTGTTATAAGGTTAGCGCTTTTAGTTGGTTTTTGGCTAGTCGCCTCGTTAAGCTTCCCTTTGTTACTATCGCTAATTTAATAGCTGGCCGAGAGGTGGTCCCGGAGTTTTTGCAAAATCGCTTGTGTGCGCCGCAATTGGCTGAGAGCTTACTTAACTTATGGGACGACGGGCCTTTAAGGGAGAAGACTCTCTCCGATTTAGCCCTTGTCCGGGCCGCCTTAGGCGGCCCAGGGGCTTCAAGGAAGGTAGCTAGAATCGTAGCCGAGGAGACGGCTAATTTTGAGGAGAGATACGATGAGCCCTCCAGCTAAGAACTCGGAGGCCACCGGAAAAATTGCCCGTCAGGCGGCCAGCCAAGCAGCGCGTCGCTTATTGGGCTTAATTAAACCCCATCGCCTAAAGCTTTTCTTAGCCGTCATATCCATGGCCCTGGCCGCAGCCTCCACCGCCGGCATGGCCTATTTAATTAAGCCTCTTTTAGATCACGTATTTTTTTTTAACGATAAAGATATGCTTTTGCCCCTCACGGCCCTGACCTGCGTAGTCTATTGCTCCTCTGGTTTTTTTTCTTTCTTTCAATCTTACCTCATGAACAAGGTCGGCTACACTATTGTAAACGATCTTCGCGTGGCCCTATTTTCCCACGTGGAAAAGCAATCCCTTAGTTTTCACGATAAACGAAATAGCGGCGAACTAATAGGCCGGGTGGTTAATGACGTGTCCTTGATTCAAAGCTCGGTCACTCAGGTGGTCACTGGTTTGGCCCTAGATTTGTGTAAGGTGGTGGGCCTAGTGGCCGTCCTCTTTTCTCGCGATTTTCGTTTGACCTTAATGTGTTTAGTGGCCTTGCCTCTGGTTATATTTCCCATCTATCGTTTCGGCCTTAAGCTAAGAAAGTTAGCCACCGATAGCCAGGTCATCATGGGCTCTCTAATAGTGGTTTTAACCGAGACCCTCCAAGGGGTTAGGATGATTCAAAGCTACAATATGACTGATTTTGAGATCTCACGTTTTGCCACCGAATGCCGTAAGAGCGTTGATAACTTGATGCACTCGGTGACGGTGAGGAGCCTTTCAAGCTCTATTATGGAGATCTTTGGTGGATTGTGCTTATCGGCGGTAATTTTTTACGGTGGGCTCTCAGTGGTCCAAGATAAGACTACCCCGGGCACTTTTTTTAGTTTTATGACGGCTCTGCTTTTACTCTACGAGCCACTTAAACGGCTCACTAGGTTAAATAGCGAAGCCCAGCAGGGTCTGGCCGCAGCTATCCGTATTTTTGAAACTATCGATTTAAAGCCAGAGATTGTTAGCCCGCCTGGAGGGCTAGTTATTTCAAGGGCCAAAGGCTTAATTGAATTTAAAAACGTGAGCTTTACTTACGGAGGCAGCCGTGCGGCCCTAAATAATATTAATTTAACCGTTGCCCCTGGGGAGATGGTGGCATTAGTGGGCCATAGCGGTGGCGGGAAGACTACTTTAGTTAATCTTGTGCCCCGCTTCTACGATGCCAGCTCCGGCGTGGTTTTATTAGATGGCTTCGACGTTAGAGGCTTAGATTTAATTTCTCTTCGTGAGCAAGTCGCCTTAGTTAGCCAAGAGGTGACTTTGTTTGAAGCAAGCGTAAGGCATAACATAGCTTATGGGAGGTTAGAGGCCTCGATGGAACAGGTTACCGCCGCGGCCAAGGCCGCCTTGGCTGACGGCTTTATCGCTGAGCTACCGGGTGGTTACGAAGAAAACATAGGCGAGCGAGGCGCAAAGCTTAGTGGTGGACAGCGTCAGAGGCTCTCCATTGCTCGGGCCATCCTTAAGGACGCGCCTATATTAATTTTAGACGAGGCCACTAGTTCTTTAGACGCTGAAAGCGAAAAATTAGTGCGCCAGGCCTTGGAAAATTTGACCCGCGACCGTACAACTTTGGTTATTGCCCATCGTCTCTCAACGGTCGTTAAAAGCGATCGCATAGTGGTGCTTAAAGGTGGTTTTATCGTCGAAGAGGGAGCTCATGAGGAGCTTATGGAGCGTGGGGGGGAATATTTTCGGCTCTATAGCCTTCAAAACCTTAGCGGCCCTGCGACCATAGAGCCTCAGATGGGGCGGTAAAGGAGAGCTAAGGTCGTGCTAGCTGAGTATATGGAAGATAGGAAGGTGGTTTTAGCCCTAGTGCTAAATCACTCAGGACCCAAGGGTAAATTTGAAGTTATTACTAATGAAGGTAAGAGCTGTTTTATTAAGTCTGAGCGGATCTTAGTTAGCTCCCCTATTACCGATCCGGGCGATAGTGAAGGTAGAAGGGCCTTACTTGAAAAAGAAAATAAGATTAGAGACGAGCTGTGCGCCCAAGTCGATCTGCCCGCTCTGTGGTCGTTGGCCGAAGAGGCTCCAGGAGAATTAGATTGGAAACTCTTAGCGGGCCTAAATTTTGGCCGCGAAGAGCCGCCCTTTGTCTCGGCCATTTTAAGAGCGGTCCAGCGCGATGGGCTCTGGTTTGACTTTTCTCCAGCCGGGGCCTCTCGCCGAGATTTAGCTTTGGTCGAAAGAATTAGAGAGGAAAGAGAAAAAAATTTAGAGAGATTAAAATTAAGTGATGATGCGGCTAAATGGCTAGAAGAGGCAGTTAATGGCCGAGTAGCTTTTGAGCCTGAGGGGGCGGAAAAAATAAAAGTTAATTTAAGGGATTTTCTACTCTTTGATCTCAACGGGGCCCCGGAAAAAGAAGTTAAGGAGATTTTAAAAAAGGCCTCTCTTACTCAAGATAGAGAGGGGGCCTTTAAGGCCCTAGTGGCCTTAGGCGAAATGAATCCTAACGAAAACTTAGCCCTGTTGCGGTTAGGGTTTGCTCGTGAATTTACCCCAGAAATTGAGCAAGAGGCGGCCGAGCTTTTATCAAGATTTGATTTAAATAAAGAAGAGCGCCTAGATCTAACTAAGTTAGACGTTTTAACCGTTGACGCCCAAGGGGCCAGAGAGTTTGACGATGCTTTAAGTTTGGAAAACCTCGGAGAGGGACGATTAAGATTGGGGCTCCATATCGCTGACGTCTCGGCTATTGTGCCCCAAAATTGCGCGCTTGACATAGAAGCTAGCCAAAGGTGCGTTTCGATGTATCTGCCGGAGGCCCGTTATCCGATGCTCCCGGAGAAATTAACCTCAGAGATAATATCTCTTAAGGCCGACGAGGTAAGGCCAGCTTTTTCTCTTTTAGTGGAAATTAGTAAAGAAGGAGACGTTCTTAGTCACCACTATAAGCCGAGCCTAATTAAGGTTAGCCGCCAGATGTCCTTTGAGGAGGCCGAAACAGCCTTAATAGAAAAGGCTGAATCTCAACTAACTCCTTTATGGGAGCTGAGCCGCGAGCTTTTGAAAAAAAGAATCGCTAAGGGCGGGCAAAACGTAAATTTACCCGAACTATGGCTAGTTTTAAACTCTCTAGGGCAAATAGAGGCTACGATCAGTTGGCCTCAACCTAAGGCGGGCTTAATGGTCGGAGAGTTAATGATTTTAGCTAACTCTTTGGCCGCCCAGGACTTAAATCGGGCGGGCTGGGCTTGCCCTTATAGATATCAGCTGCCTCCAGCCCCGCCCCTATGGACTCAAGGTGAAAATCCCGGACCTATGGAGCGCTTGGCCTATAAGCTCCACCTTAGGCGTCTGTTTGGTCGAGGCGGCCTCACTTTAGATCCTAACCCCCACGGCGGCTTAGGGGTCGAACTCTACACTAGCGTCACTTCCCCCATGAGGCGCTATCTTGATTTACTAGTTAGCCGCCAGCTAAAGGCCCTTAGCCAACAAGCTCCCCCTCCTTATGATAGGGAAAAGATGATGGAACTATCTTTTCAGTGCGAAAAGATCCAAAAAGCCGTTAAAACCATGACCATTCAGCGCCAGCGTTTTTGGCTAGCTAAGCTCTTATCCCCTCTGACGGGTAGAGAGTTTAAGGCCGTGGTCTTTGAGCGTATTGGTAAGCGGGCCTTAGTTTGCCTAACCGATTATATGCTTGAAACTCTTCTATTTGATCCTCCGCCCGAAGCGCGACCTGGGCGGGAAGTGGTATTAAAGCTTAAGTGCAGCGAAAATCGACTAGAATCTTTCATTGATTTTAGAGGCGAAGATATCCGCTTTGAGTATGTTTCTTTAGCCTAACCGATTTAAACATAGATAGCGCTTAGGCTTTAGGTTTTTGGTCTTGATAATTTAGACTAAAAATCTTATTTTAAAATTGACTTTTGTAGTTATAAGCCGCGCTCGGCTATCTTTTAGTAAAGCGGCCGAGGCCAGAGCAGAGGTTTTTTTTGAGCGTATTAAAAACGCCCCCTAAGATGAAAATTTTTCTAGCCCTCTTCGGCGGCCAGCCAGATCTTATGGATAAGGCTGCAACTCAATTAGCGCAAGATTTTAAGCAAGGTTATTTAGGCCTAATTGACTTCCAAAGCCCCGATCTGCCCTTTACGGATACAGAGTATTACCGAAAAGAGATGGGCCCAGGGCTCTTTAAACGCTATCTCTCTTTTAGCCAGGCTATGGGCCCTGAGAACTTAGTGGAGCTTAAATTAGCGGCTATGGCTTTAGAGAACCAATTAAGCGGTTCAACCGGGCGTCAGGTCAACCTTGATCCCGGCTACGTTTTCGCTGGTGGCTTAGTGCTCTCCACCGGTAAGTTTTCCGGCCATAGGCTTTATCTAGGCCAAGGAGTATGGGGAGAACTAACTCTTCATTACCATCGCGGGGCTTTTAGGGCTCTTCCTTGGACCTATCAAGACTACCTTAAGCCAGAGGTCCTCTCAATTATAGGTCAAATGCGACGGCACCATATGCTCGAACAAAAGAGTCTTTGATTGGCCCTATTACTTGGTAGTTTACCTTTGGGCAATATTTTGTAAAAAAAATCAGCCATTTTTTTAACGAGGCCTTTAATATGATTAAAAGCATGACCGGTTTTGGCTCCGCCGTGGGAGAAGCGGGCGGCTTTAATTGTCGAGTGGAAATCAAAACTCTCAACAACCGTTTTAAAGAATTTATTTTTCGCTCTCACCATTTTTTTTGCCGCTTGGAAGAGCCTATTAAAAAGATGCTGAGCAACTACCTTACTCGAGGCAGAATAGAGATCTGGATCGAGTTTGAAGATCTGTCCCCGACCTCGTCTAATCTGACTCTAAATATGGATTTGGCTAAATGCGCCTTTGGAATGCTATCTAAGCTTAAAGAAGAGTTTAATTTGCCCGAGCCTATTACTTTAGGGCACCTTTTAAGCCTTGAGGTCATAAGCTCCCAAGCAACGGATTGTTGGCAGTATAAAGGCGAAACGACTTTAGACGACGTTATGGCCTTAACTAAGAGTGCGGCCGAACAACTAGCTGATATGCGCCTTAAGGAAGGTTTAGCCTTGACTAATGATTTGAGAGGCCGGCTTAGTTTTTTGTTTGAAAATGTCGAGGAACTAAAAAAATTGGCCTCCCTAGCCCCTTTGGCAGCGGTCAAGCGTTATCGGGCCCGTTTGGAGGAATTGGCCGAGACTTTTCTCGCTCAAGATCGTCTGGCCCAGGAAGCGGGCATATTGGCCGATAAGATAGATATAACGGAGGAGACGACTAGGTTTTCAAGTCACCTACAAAGTTTTTCCGATTTACTAAACGATAACGCCGGACCCGTGGGCCGCAGGCTAGAATTTCTCATTCAGGAAATGGTCCGTGAGGTCAACACCATGGGTTCTAAGGCCCAGAGTAAGCCTATCGCCGACATAGTCCTAGATTTTAAATGCGAATTGGAAAAGATACGCGAGCAGGTCTTAAACATTGAGTAAGAGCGGGAGAGGAAAAATCAAGTCCACTTTTAAAGGTCAATTAAGGAGTGATAAGCCTAAAGCTAAACCTATAAGGTACTCTTTGACTGACGATTATAAAGACTGCTCGGAGATAACCCTTGAACCGGGATATGAACTGATAGCCGATCTTCATGGCATAGAGGCGGTTTTGGCTATTCGTTCAAGCGACGCAGTAAAGTTAGTATTAAATTCAAATACCGTTCACTCTCTTTCGGTTAAATACGGCCCCGCACTTAAGTTGGCGAAAAAGTTAAATCTTTCCGTGGAAAGGGCTTCTAAGCAGTCTTTGGCTAGCCTTGGGGCCTCAACCGGGGATTTTTTTTTAGTGGCCAAAATTAAGGCTCAGCCTACTCTTAATCAATTTTTAGCCACCCTTGCTCCAATAAAATCTTATTTAGTCTTAGCCCTCGATCATATAGAAGATCCGCATAACCTGGGAGCCTTGATGCGCTCGGCTGCAGCCTTTGGGGCTGAGGCTGTTTTAGTCCCTCGCGATCGTAGCGCCCCTCTTAGCCCGACAGCTAGAAAGGCCTCCTCTGGTGGGGCTGAGCAAGTTCATTTGATAAGCGTGGTTAATTTACCTAGGGCTTTAAGGGAGCTAAAGGATGGAGGCTTTTGGGTGGCTGCGGCCCAAGAGGGTAGAGGCACGAAGTTAAGTGATTTTAGGTTCTCCGTTCGGCAGGTCTTGTTATTAGGCGGGGAGGGCAAAGGGGTCAGCGAGGGAGCGGCTAAAGAAGTAGATGACTGGCTCCATATCCCTATCATTGAAGGCGCAGTAAATTCTCTAAATGTCTCTAACGCCGGGGCCGTGATTATGCAGCTCTGGGCCCAGCGCGCCCTAAGAGAGCTAGAGCAGGGTCAGTAACCCCTCCTTAAAAGGAGTGGTTTGTAAAACAGGATGAGAGTGAGCACATCGGCTAATAGCAAAAACCTCATCGGATTTGTCAAGGACAACCTTGAGTTGGCTTAAGTTAAGTCTGATCGTAGCGCCAAAAGTCCCCCGTTATCAGTCCTTAAAACTATAACATAGTATTATTACTAGTTAATTTTTTTTTGATTATTGTGCTTTTAGGACTTTTTTGCATAGCACTCAAGTCTAGTCAAGCTAAGTTTTCCTTATGACGGCAGATTTTGTCTTTTTTCAAAATTTGTGACGGATGGCTCAAGGCTTCCAAAAACTGAAAGGCTGTCAGATTTTTTTAGGGTGGTGGCGGTCCAAACGAGAGCGTCCTTGAGGCTTCCAAATGCACAGGTCGAAATTTTTATTGGCCTGAGAATTGAGCTAGACCCTACCATAATTGATGAATGCGGGGGCGGAACATCCTCTGCTGCTGCTAAGGCCGCTACCCCACTCTTCCGCCTGCGTGACCGTTCCAGGCTTAAGTCTTATCCGGCACTCTGAAGGTTTACCTCATCAATCACCAGGAAAAACAGGTGGCCGTCGTTCAGCGACTCGAGGCGATCTAGACTGGGTTTGAAAAGGTAGGTGGTCGTTTTCTTTCCCGGTATTTTGATGTCGAGACGGATGTTAGCGCCCTCGCGCCTAAAATTGGACTGAGCCTCGTCGGGCAGGGACTTACCGAATACATAGAGCCCGGCGGTACCGTCGGAAAGCAGCATAAGCGTGGTTTCCGAATTCTCCGACGGGTCGCTCAATACCTCGGACTTAGCCACCTGGCAGCCGTGTGCGTCGCGGCTCCGGCACTGGACGTACCAGCCTGGGGTAAAACCGTATTCCCTAATGAAACGTTTCTGCGCTTTTTTGACATCTAACAGCGGGTCGGCCCGGAGGCTGGCGGGCAGTGCGAAAAAGGCGCAGGCGAGTAACACCATTAAGGCCTTATATTTCATAGTCATCTACTCCTAAGCAGGAATCAGAAATTTCGAATTTGGCAGACGCGCTATTCATCCATAGCTTTCGGTGGGCGGCCCTTCTTTCGCTTGGGTTGTTGGCGAGATTTGTAGGTAGGAGCGCAACAACTGCATGAGAGTTATGTGATAGGTAGGCCTAGAATCTACTATAAAAAAAGGCCAATATGTGAAATTATGGCACTATAAAAAAGAGTTGGCGTGTCCGTTCACCAATGTGAAAGTTTAAGGGCCTGTTCACAAGAGAGAATGCTGCGGGGCCAAGCCTATTGAAAGGGACGACACATACCGCTCGAAAGTCGCTGCCAGCCGCAACCTTGGAAAAAAAGACTTGGTGAACGGTTACTAGTTGGCCAAGCCTCTTTATTGAGAATTTAAATTAAGAAGAATTTTTTTTTGAGGTAGGCATAAAATAGGGTCCAACCTCCATGCCAGAGATTTTTTCTTGAGGGAGGTTTTTGGGCTACGATCAATAAGAAGTTTTATCTCTTCTTTTTTTTTGGGTTCTAAAAAATCTTCCTACAGCCTTAAAAAGGAACAAGGCCCCAAAAACAATCAATAGCCCCCCAGCCGCGCTGGCTATGCTGGCCCCGGACAGATGAGAGTAGGCTGAGCCAACCATGAGGCTAAAAAAGCCTACCAGGGTAATAAAGAGGCCCAAGGCCAGGAATATAAAGGTCAAATCGCTAACCAGAAATAGTACTAAATTGGGGCAAACCTCGTTTTAAGGCAAGTAAGAGAGCGCGATTAATAACACGGCCTTAATCTCTGCCGCCTAATAACCTAATTAAGAAGATAAAAATGTTAATAAAGTCGAGGTAGAGTTCCAAGGCCCCTATAATAACTTTTCGCGATTCGTCATCGTTATCTTTAAAGCCTTCGTAGTGAATGACCCTAAGCTTTTGGTGGTCATAGGCGGTAAGGAGCGAAAAAACAAGCACACCGCCCAAACAAAAGATAAAATGAAGGAGGGGGGAGCCAGAGTTGATAATAAAGATGACTACTAGGCCAACTAAACCCATGAAGGAAAAAGAGCCTAAGCTCTGAAGGCTTCTTTTGGTTACTAACCCGTAAACGGCTAAAGCACCATAAACGGCCGAAGCGCTAACAAAGGCTTTAATCACCACCGCGCTTGGGTAGAATTTAAGAATCAAGGAAACCGTGCAGCCAACCGAGGCGCTATAGATTAAAAAGAGAAGTTTGAGGAGAGCCGGGTTCGCTGATTTAGACAAAAAGGATATGGCAATGACCAGGCCTAATTGAGCGACGATTATTGCTATTACAAATCCGGTGGAGCGCACAGCGTTAAGCCAGGCCACCGAATTGGCTAAGGCAAAGCCGGTTAAGGCTGTCACTAACAGAGCGCCGCACATCCACAGATAAATTTTTTGAAAAAAGACAGCTTCAGAAGTGACTTCTAATCGTGCGCTTTGGCTCACATCGTTCAGAGTCGGCCCGTTTTGGGGAGTATCGAACTTAGGCGGTTTAGAGAAATCAATCATTTTTGTTTTAAAACTCCTTTGTTATAGTTCTAGTAAAGGCGTAGCAATAACTAAAGCAGCCTTGGCCGCGTGGCTTTTAGGAGGCTGGCGGCTTAAATAAGGCGTAACCGTTCACCAAGTCGTTTTTTCCCCACGTTGCGGCTGGCAGCGACTTTAGAGTTGTAATTAAGTTTTTAACATTAGTTCTTTTAACATTTCTACTTAGCTCTCTGCTCCAACCATATATTTTAACTTTAGTTTAATGTTAAAATTACTAAGCTCCTATAGGGGGCTACATTGCTGCGGTACGTGTCGTCCCTTTCAATAGGTTTGGCACCGCAGCGTTCTCTCTTGTGAGCGGACAAAATAAGGCTATAAATTTTTAAAATTAAGTATTTAAACCAGCGGACAGTTTTAATATGGTCGAGCTAATTTGGTTCGACTATAGTCTAAAGCGGCCAAAACCGTAGACCTTATTAACTTTAAAATTATAAATTATTGGGCCCGATATTGTCAATAAGTTGATTTTAGGCCTTTAGGCATAGGAAGGCGCGAGTAAAAAAAAGAAATGATTAACCAAAAGATCCAGAAATTTTTTATAATTTTGGAGCCCTAGAGCCTAAATTACCCTTAACTTTTAGCCTTAAACCTTCCATAATCTGGGTCAGGCTTTGAGTTTAAGGAAGATCCAAAAAAAAATATAAAATGGCCCTAACGCTTTAAAATTAACGCTAGGGCTGAATGTTTAGCACGTAAAAAAAATATTAAAATTAATTTAAATTTTTCACTTTTAATTTTTCAAGATATGACTTAAAAACATCTAAACTTTCAAGTAAGTTATTATTGGAAAGTAAATTTAATTTTGAGTCGCGCCGTTCGACCACACCGGAAAATTCTAAGACCGAAGCCAGCGTACCCTCCAAACTATCCTGACCCTCCGCCTCTTCCACCGCTGACTGCCAGGAGCCGGGAGACTCTAAAAATAACCAGGCTTTGATAGCCTCTTCTCTAATCTGAAAAGGGTTAAAGCCTAAAAGCTGAGGGGTCGATAAACCATCTGTTTGGGAGGTTAGCCAGTTTTCATCTTCGTCGTTTAAGTAATTTTCTGTTAAATAGCCTAAAATATTATTACGATATGGTAATAATTTTGTAATTGTGTTTAAAGCTAAAATTTTATTATCAAAATTTTGTTCGCTATTCACCCATAAATTATGGAAAATACGCATCCAATTATCTATATCATTATCGTTTTCTTCATTATAAAAAGATATATAAGATGTATAGGCATGAAAAAGGATTTGGTCTATGCCGTTAAATAAAGAAGTTTGACAGGCTTTTTCAAAATATGAGCTTTCATTAAAATAAGATGAAACATATTTTTTTGAAATATAGTTATAGATAAAAGGATGTGTTTCTGTGAAGCGATTTAAAACATTAGATATAAATAATAGATTTTTAAACTTAATATTGTTTAAATTAGTGTTATTTTTATCAAAATTTAAATTATAAATAAAATCTAAACTATTGTCTTTGATTGAATTTATGATATTTTGCTTTAAACTATTATCTTTAACATCATAAATACAAGATGAATACGAATTTATTAATAGTTTAGTTGTAAAATTTATAAAACAGGTATCTATATCTAATGTATTATTATTATTAGAAGGCTCATAGCCTGATTCGTTTTTCTTATCAATATATTTAGTAAATATATTTGGCCAAGGAGATTCAAAATTGATTCTAATAGCCTCAGCATTTAAAATAGTATATTCTTGATGATATTGTTTTAAAAAATTAAGAACATTAGTCTTTAAATTTTCTATCGTTTTTATCATGATAACCTCAATATGATATTAAAAATAGGTGCAAATTAGATTTTGCAACCAAAATATATTTTAGCTCAGCTTCTAAAAAGAGTCAAGGGCGGCTGGGCTACGAGGGCAGGCAATTAATGTCATAGGTTTGGTTTCACGGTAAAAAAAATATTCGATAATTAATAAAAATATATAAATAAGAACTAAAAGTTGGTTATTATAGGAGGCCAATTTGTATCCGTTCACCAGGTCTTTTTTCACCCCACTTTGCGGCCAGAGGCGGATTTCAAGTTGAAATTAAATTTTACCGTTGTGCCTTAAGTTCTTAACAGTAGTTCTTTGGAAGTTTCCACTTAGGTCGGCGCTCCAACCCTATCTTTAAACCTTGATTGACGTTGGAATAACTAAGCTCCTATAGGGAGCTAAATTGTTGCGGTACGTGTTGTCCCTTTCAATAGGCTTGAATCGTGCGTTCACGACCAAGAAGGCTTGGGAACGGATACAGTAATATTTACGCTTTATACTCAATTATATGGTCGAAACGCAAAAATACCCATTATCAGTCCTAAAATTATAACATAATTTTAATACTAACTTTTTTTAGCCTATTTTGATTTAAAGAGATTTTTTGCGCTTCGATCATTTCTGGTAAGGGCCACAACCTTGGTCCAAGGCTCTTGTCCTCGTCCTCGACGTCTTGAGGTCTTGACGATTGAGTTTGGGGCTTAGGCTTAAGTATGTCATGCCTTTCCAGCTGGTAACGGACCTTTTTTCATTGTTAAAGCGCAAAGCTAAAAGCAAGGGCTGGCTATACCCTCCGCCATAGTTCCTATTTTTGATTTGCTCTAAGGCGCTATTAGCTAGTTTTTCGTCGTCTTGGTCATCACGACGTAGTTTTACTTCGATAACCCAGGCCTGGTCGTCGTAATTAACGGTAAAGTCGGACCTTCCAATACTCCCATATTCCTCCGCCCGAAAGTTTAAGCCGCAGGCGTAGAAAAGAGCAAATATTTTTAGGCAATATTCAAATTCGTTATTTTTTTTCTTGGCCCAATAGTGATCGAAGCGCAAAAACCTCTTAAAAGCAGTAGAGCCAAAAAAAATTAACTAGTAAAAATGGTATGTTATAATTTTTAGGACTTATAAAGGGGACTTTTTGCGCTACGATCAATAGTCATAAGGTATTTTTGATATAAAGAGGTTTAACTCTTCAACTAACGCCTTGGGCTCCCTTGAGATCAAAGCTTTTTTAACCTTATCGCGAATCTTCCCAGCCTCACTGGGTGAATCGAAATAGCTATCCATTAAGTGGCGCGAAAGGGAAACCCTGACTTTAAAGTAGGGGTAATCAAGAGTATAGGTACCAATTGACTGGCTGGGCCTTAGGCTAAGATAACCTAATTGGTAAAGATAGGTTTCAGGATCATCTTCGCGGTTTTGACTAGGACTCTCGAGCCGCTCCTTTTCAATTTGAACGCCGCGAAATTTTTTTAGCCCAGAGCAAGATTGTGGTCCCATCTGGTAATTTTTATTTTTTTTACCCACGGGTGGTATATTTTTTCGTGGTAAAAATGGACCAGTATGGTATCCATTTTACTGGTAATATCCAACGGGGTTTTAGCCGTTCGTTTCTTATTTGTTTTGGTCTTCATTATCAGGCAGGGTATTATCCTTCGCCGCAGTAATGAACCATGATAGCGATATATATGCGCCTGTGAATGTACAACGTTAGTGAGGTGAAAGTTTACATCAGGGGAAGGAGTCGCAACCCCTGTAGCCAGAGGTAACTGCGTCACCTAAGAGGTGGGGTGGAGGATAACCCTAGGCGAAAGAGTAGTCTGTAGGATGAAGAACCTGTTTCGTTAGGGTGAGCCCGGCGAGAGTGCATATATGGCCAAGACGGTAAGTGCGCAGTTATAGGCTCGTTTGACCTCTGATGAAGGTGTAGGCCATTGCGGCTGCGCGTTAAGAAATGAAAGCGGTGAACAAAGCGATGGAGAAACAGAGCTTCATTGACATCAAGTGATTGGGGATGGAATGCTAGAATAGCATTGTAAGATAAGCGGGGAGACCCATCTAGGTGAAAGAGGAGTAGATGGGAATTAGAGTCATCATAGTACCGAAAAGCGAAAGCCCAAGGGTGAGTAGCAAAACCATCAATAGGGAAGGGGGCTAGAAAGATAGAGATAAGGTGATAATGACGTTGAGAAGACCTTAAGGGCCCGAAAGGCAAAAAAAGTGAAGGTTATTTACAACTGGCCAGTCGAACGTATAGACGAAAATAGGTCTTAGGGAGGTTTTGTGAACGTTTACGCCAATTTAGGCTTGATAGTTAAAAAATTAGCCGTAGACCTTAGCTCTTTGGCTAGTACTCTCGCGCTTAAAGGCCTTGGGCACTTATGGGCCGTGAGGACATTTTAGTGAAATTCTTAGAGTTAAATTTTAGATCTATGAGTTAGCAGAGGTCGAGCGCGGGTTTAAGGCCTCTCTTAGACCCTCGCCTAACAGGTTATAACTTAGCACTGTTATTAAAATAGCTAACCCAGGGTAGAGCGAGAGCCACCAGGCCCTTTCGAGATAATTTTTACCCTCGCTTAGGATAGAGCCCCAAGTGGAAGTGGGCGGCTGAACCCCCAAGCCAAGAAAGGAAAGAGAGCTTTCGGTAAGTATGGCTCCGGCCACACCTAACGTGGCCGTAACTAGGACCGGCCCCATAGCGTTGGGTAGTAAATGGTGCCAGATTATTCTAGCGTCGGAAGCGCCCATGGCCTTGGCCGCTAAAATAAAATCTCGGCTCTTAAGGCTCATTAGTTCCGCTCTAACTAGTCTAGCCACCCCCATCCAGCTGGTAAGGCCGATGACTATCATGACGTTCCAGACAGAGGGTTTAAGGATAGCTATTACAGCTAAGATTAAAAACATTGAGGGAAAGCAGAGCATAAGATCGCAAAAGCGCATGATCAAGGCGTCCGTCAGCCCCCCGCGGTATCCGGCGACGGCCCCAAGCAGAAGGCCCACCAGTGTCGACAGGCCCACGGCCACAAAACCGACCTTGAGGCTGATCCTGGAGCCCCAGATCATCCTGCTGAGGACGTCCCGGCCCAGGGAGTCGGTCCCCAGGGGGTGGCCGGGGGTCAGGGGCGGCTTGAAGCGGACGGCGACAGCGATCTTGTCAGGGTCGTGGGGCGAGATGGCCGGGGCCAGCCAGGAGACGGCGAACATCGCCAGCACGATCAGGCCCCCGATGAGGGCAAGCCTGTTTCTGACAAGCGCTTTCAAGCCTGGACCGCGGATCATGATCTCTCCTGCCGATGCCGATCTAGTTCAAATCCAATCTGGTTAAATCCCTGACAGCGGAACGGATCAGAACTTAGATGGCGCGAAGGCCTGATCCCGGACCCTGGGATCGGCCAGGGCGTAGCCAAGATCGGCCATGAGGTTACCCAGGAGGGTCAGGACCGCCCCGATGACCAGGCCGCCCATGACCAGGGGATAGTCGCGGCCCATGACGCCCACGTAGAAAAG
>JAITQT010000293.1 GCA_031288745.1 Deltaproteobacteria bacterium | reverse complement strand
GTAATTACAGGATAGTCCCGATTTATCAGCAACGTCGATTTCACTACCGATGGTCAGATCCGTAGCCATTTTAAAAACCTCATAAGATGACGACATAAAAGCAAGCGACTTACCAAGGGTTTAGGTCGCTAAACGAGAGTAAGTCTTATTGCCCTAAAAGGGCGAACGGAACTCTCGAAAATAAAAAAAGCAATTTCTAGGCCATTTTTGGCCGTAAGGAGCAGATTTTTTTGGCCCAAACAAAAAAAAAACTCCTCGGGTCATTTGACACCAGTACCAGAAATTAATTATACAACAAAGATAATTAAAATTAAACTAGTCAGTAATTATAAAATAAAAAAAATATTCTCTTCACATTACCTGGCCTTGACCACAGCCGGACCTAATAAACCGGGCTAAAGTTGGCTCTGTTTAATAATTTAGCGCCAAACAAGGCTCATTTATTAGGAGGAAGTTTTGGTTTTAGCCGGCAATCTGATAATATATGGGCCCCCTTTAAGAGGAGATTGAGAGGCAAGATGGGGATTAAGTCGGCGCAAGGATTTGTAGTCAGTGCCAACTTGTACAGCTAACTCGGTCCAAGCCGTAGGCTCTTTAAAAAGCATGGTTTTTTCCTTGAAAGCTGGGGGCTGGTAAAGACCTGGTTCAGGTCGGTCATTAAAACCATAGAGAGGAGCACCCTCCAAAACCAGCTTAATGGCCGCAATGCGGTAAACGTAACGCTCGGTCTCGGTAGGCAGGCTCAAAGACCAATAATCAGATAGCCCTTGTTGGCTCATGGTCTTAGCTATTCTAGCCTCCCCTGCGTTGTAAGCGGCCATAGCCAGTGACCAATCGCCAAATCTATGTCTAAGGCTTGTTAAATATTGTAGACCAATATTTAACAAAGGCTCGGGCAGCATTCTTTGATCTTGAAACTTATCGACTTTAAGTCCAAAACGCCTGGCGGTACCTGGAATAAATTGCCATATACCCGTGGCCCCTGCCGGCGAGCTGACCGTGGGCCTTAGATCGCTTTCAGCCACGGCTAAGTATTTAAGATCTTCTGGTAGACCGGCTTGCATAAGAGCCTTTTCAATTAACGGGAAATAACGCAGGGCACGTCGTCGCCAAAGCTCGACCTGAGCGCGGTGGTTAACGGCTAATATGAATTCCTTTTCTAGTCTTTCGTAAACAGCAGGTCTTTCCAAAGGCAAACGCTGACCACACAAAAAGACTTGGGAAGGCATTGAGTAATCAATTTTAAGTTCTTTAAGCCGATTCAGGGGTTCTGGCTTAACTAGGTTATTTTTTACCGCTTCAAGAGGCTTTTGTATTTGATTAACCACATCTTGAGGATTTTCAATCGGCGTGCAGGAATTCCAAAGGCCGACCGAAATTATAGAGACAAACAACGCCTTAAACAAAGGCTTTGATTTGATCATTAGTTGGCGTCCTCCTCGGCTGAAATTTGACGAAAACTTGCGCCGTATAAGGTCACGATCCGAGGAAAAAAATAATATGATATTTTGTTGACACGAACATGATATTTTAACCTATAAAAATTAAAGGCGCAACTAAAATTTTTATCAGGGAGCAACCTTAAAGTTTAAGGCTATTATAAGATATCTAAGGCACGAGGAAAAATATGCCCTGTTAAGAGGGTCGATTTTAAAGAGAGAAAAAAAACTATTAAAATAATAAAATCACAACCAGCAAGAGGGAAAATCCCAAGTCATTATAGTAGCCACTCCGATTGGAGAAAATTAGCTTGGCTATTTTACCAAAAAATAAAAAAAAGCAAACATAAAAATGAACCGATAAAATTTTTTTAACAGCTTATACTAGCCCAAATTTTTGCCAACCTTTCAATACCGTTGCGGCCTCCATTTCTTAGGGTGGGTAATGCCTCTAAGTTTTTTTTCTTAAGAGTGCCCCCAATTAATGTTATAAATATTTGAATTAAGTGGATGGTGGAATCGTTACTTTCATTAGGTCACCTAATTGACTAGCGGCCCAATAATGTTGAAAGCAAGTTTACGTAGAGACGAGAATTTTTGAAGGAGTTGTCTAGCCTGACTATGGTGTAATCTGCATCAAAGGGTAACCGTTCACCAAGTCTTTCTTTTCCAGGTTGCGGCTGGTAGCGACTTTGGAGTAGTAATTTAAGTTTTAGCCTACGCCTTAAGATTTTAACATTAGTTCTTTTGAGGTTTCTACTTAGCTCGGTGCTTCAACCATATATTTTAACTTTGGTTAATAAAATCACTAAGCTCCTAGATGGGGCTACATGTTGCGGTACCTGTCGTCCCTTTCAATAGGCTTGGCACCGCAACGTTCACATTTGTGAACGGACACATAAAAGGCATTGTCTAGAATATTGTATGGTTTCTACATTCCAATGTTTTATGAGGCTTGAAATTATAGTTTTTGCGTAAAAGTCAAGTATACCCATTATTAGTGGCCATAGGCAGTTCATAATATATCAGGTACAATCTGGGTAAGGGTAAATATAAATTAACAGCACTTAATTATCATGAAAAAGCGAAAAAAAGCATTAAAAATTATTAATAAAAATAAATATATAAATAATAAAATGATATTATTATTTTAAGGTTTTTAACGGGTATTTTTTTGCTCTCAATTATTTTTAGTTTAAAAATAAGCGAGGGTTATGCCCTCGCTTATATGGTGAACCTTTTTTTTGATTTTCAAGACCGTTCCTTACTTTTAATAAGGTTGGGTCAATTAGCTCATAGGTACCTCCCTTGGTTAAAGTTTGACATAGTCCGGGCGGAAAAGCTCGGGGCGAATAATTTAGTGTCCTTTGGGTAAGCTGGTGGTAAAGCGTATAGTAACTATTAAATCGCCTCTCTTGGCTTGACTGGGTAGATATTTACCAGCCCCACGCAGTCTAAAGCGGCCCCTTTGGGCCATTTCGGGGGTTACGGTAATACTAAGAGTTTCTTTTCTTTCTATAGCGCCTGAGCCGCCGCATTTAGGGCAACTTTGGGGACGGTAGAGGCTAGATGTGTGTGAAAAACGAGCTAATGTCTGGCCTTGACCTAAACAGCGCGGGCAAGGGTCAAAAGCGGTCCTAGGAAGACTTATTTTAAATTCGGCGAAGTCTTGGGGCCGGACCAGGGCTAGTTCGTAATAGACGTCAAGGCCAGCATTAGAGCGAGAGAGGAAAACATATTTAACTGAGTGATCGAGAGTAATTTCTGGCTTAGGTTGGGAGGCTAATTTTTTTAATAAATCTTTGTAAGCGGCCGTAGCCCGCCTAAATTTTTCAATGTCGGCGCTGCTTTTGGTCCCTAAGTCGGGGTGATGGAGCTTAGCCAGACGCCGGAAAGCGGCCTTTATTTCTATTTCACCTGCACCTTCGCGGATATTTAACTCTTTATAAGCGTTGTTAACCATTTTTAAGCCTCCGATTTCTAATCTGACTTAATGATAAAGCAACTCTTGTGCCAGGCTAAAATATGCAGTAATTAAAAAGAGTTAGATAAAAAAGAATCTAAGGCCTTTTCTAACCGTAAAGTTCTCTTTACAACCAAGACTCGGGGAGCTTTAAAATTAAAGCTAAAGATACAAAGGGGCTGTAAAGAAATATTAAGTTAAATATGCTAGTTAGGGGATTATTTGGAGGCTTACTTTTTTCGGCTCTCTTTTCAATGGCTAAGGGACAAGAGAGCTAGTGTGAAATTAATTTTACAGTTTTTTTTGGAGATAAAAAAGGAAATTTTTTAAACAAAAGCTATCAAAAAAGTTTTTTTGAAATAAATATATAAAAATATAGGATGATAGAGCTATTGTTCCAGGGTTAAAAACGCTTTAAGGCCTTGATGTGATCTTAATTTCACAAGGAAATGTATTTGGGTTAATAATTAATGAGGGTTAAGGGGTTTAGTGTGATTTTAACTTTACATAAAAAAACGCCCGCAGGGGGCGTTTTTTTTAATATAATAACTAAAACTTAACTGGCGCGTTAGCTTTCTCTTAAGGAAAAAATAGCGGCTATAAGTTTTTAGAGTGCTTTGAGGTGGGTTTTACTGTAAATGCTTATGCGCACCTAAAGCTTTAAGCGGCTTGCTCAGCGCTTTTGGCTGGGATTTTGGTCTCAGAATTGATTAAAACGACTTCGTCGCCATCTTTAACTTCCCCTCCAACTAGCACTCTGGCGAAAACGCCTTCCCTAGGCATGATGCAGTCGCCGACACGGTGGTAAATCTGACAGCGATCGTGACATTCTTTGCCGTGCTGAGTAAGCTCAAGCGTGGCCTGGCCCACTTGAAGCTTAGCCCCAATAGGGATAGAGCGAAAATCAAGGCCAGAAACCAAGATATTTTCCCCAAAATCTCCGTGAGTAACCTTTCCGCCACGAGCGTTAAATTCTTCTACTTTGGAATAATCAAGTAGACTAACTTGGCGGTGCCAGGGTCCAGCGTGAGCATCGTGGTTAAAGCCGTGATCTACCAATAGCGTGGCTGCGCCAACCGGTTTTTTGGGTGTCCCTTTTTGAGAGCTAAGGCAGACGGCCACGACTTTACCAAATTTATCTTTATTCATAACTATTCCTGTGTCAGTTAACAAATGTGAACGTTTAAGGTCCCGTTCACAAGAGAGAACACTGCGGTGAGAAGCCTATTGAGAGGGACGACACATACCGCAGTAATGTAGCCCCCTATAGGAGCTTAGTAATTTTAACATTAATCAAAGTTAAAATATATGGTTGGAGCAGAGAGTTAAGGAGAAACGTTAAAAGGACTAATGTTAAGAACTTAATGGTATGCTAAAACTTAATTACAACTCGAAAGTCGCTACCAGCCGCAACGTGGGGAAAAAAAGACTTGGTGAACGGTTAGCTATTCCTTAATATTGGCTTTAAACCAAAAACCTTATAAAACAGGAGTTGCAAAAAAATGATGACCAAAATATTCAATAAAAAGACCTTAAACATTAGACATAAAAGCCTAAGATATTGTTAGCCGCCAATGCGGCTCATTAGCCTATCGTCGGCTAAGGCTAGCTTGGTCTTAGTCTCAAAGAAGTGGCGCTCTGGCTTTTGTTTAACCGCTTCAATAATAACCTCTCGCAAGGCCTTTTCATCTTCAAAGGGTAGCTCGCGGCCCTTATCCATATGCAAACATGTTTTAACGCAGCCATCGGAGGTGATCCTAAGGCGGTTACAAGATTGGCAAAAGCGAGAGTGAAGAGCGCTAATAAAGCCAATTAAGCCTTTAAAGTTTTTAAGCGAATAATAGACGGCCGGGCCGTTGCCAAATGAGAGCGAGGCTGAGGTCAAAGGGCCGTAGGCTTTTTCGATGATAGATTTAACTACCTGCGGCGAGTGAGAGGCTAATGAGGCTCCTGGTCCAATGGGCATTAGCTCGATAAAGCGGACGTGGATATTTTTTTCCTTGGCTAAATTAGTTAGGGCTAAAATATCGTTTTCAGTGGTTTGACTCTGTGGCACGCAGTTAATTTTAACCGCCGATAGACCGGTGGCTGCGGCCGCTTCTAAGCCAGCTAAGACTCTTGGTAAAGAGCCGAGGCGGGTAAGAGAGCGATAATAATTGTCGTCTAGAGAGTCAAGGCTAATATTAATTGAGTTTAAGCCAGCCTCAACTAACGGGACAGCTAATTTTTCTAATAATAAACCATTGGTAGTTAGAGTAATGTTTTTAACGCCTTTAAGGTTTTTTAGTCCTTTAACTATTTTAACTATATCTGATCTTACAGTGGGTTCCCCTCCGGTTATTTTAAACTTAATGAAGCCGAGGTCGGCTAGGGCAGCGCCTACCCGAAGTATTTGATCTAAACTCATAGACTTTTCGTCGCCTTGCTCATGATCGCTGGGTAGACAATAGACGCAGCGAAGGTTACAGCGATCGGTAACAGAGATTCTAGCATAGTCGATGGTGCGGCCAAAAGAATCAAGCATAAGTCACTTTTACGCCGGGCCCAGCCCGGTGGAAAATATACTGACGACCGAAATGATTTGCCGCTTTCAACTTTTATTTCCAAGGCAGATGGCGGCGGGAGGTGCCATGGCGCGGTAAATGTTTTCGGTCCTGTGTAATAAATAAATGAAGTAGTATATTTGTGTCAGCTCACCAATGTGAACGTTTAAGGGCCAGTTTACAAGTGAGAACGTTGCGGTGCCAAGCCTATTGAAAGGGACGACACATTCCGTAACGATATAGCCCCATATAGGAGCTTAGTAATTTTAACATTAATCCAAGTTAAAATATATGGTTGGAGCACCGAGCTAAGTTAAGCCCCTTTTTCTCGATGTAGGCCCAGGGTTTTCCAGTTATTGTGGGCTGATTTAGACATTTTCCTGCTCTTAAGCCCTTTGATGACCTCATTCTGGTGGCTTTAGCCTAGGGTGGAGGTGCCTTAGGGGGAAAGGCTTAGTGAGGGCCAGTCGTTTTTTTAGGCTTTCTAACTATTTAACGTTAGATATTTATAAAATTTTTTCCTAAAACCAAGATTGGGTTATCTTTAAGAAACAAACTAAAAATTAGCTAGTAAGATGGCTATATTACAAATATTAGAAGTGATAAAGGGGATTTTTTGCGCTACAATCAAGATTGGCTGCAATTGGGCTTATTCCCCGCCCTGAAGGGCGCAGTTAACGGTGCTTCGGATAAGTGAAACTAAGAATCAACATAAATACAGCTTGTTAGATAGTGTTTATAGTATAGATAATAGGTTTTTTATAGCTAAGACTAAATAAAATTAGCTAATTCACCTGGGTCGAGTGGGGGTACGGAAAGAGGGAGATCTAAGCCAATTAGCCCCAAATCTCTAGCTAAGGCCACCCTTTTAAGCACGGCAGCTCCGTAAAGCAAAAGACCGGCTAAATCGACTACGTGGCGATTATTGGGGGCCTCAAAATAAGTGCCGGCCACCCACTCGTTAAAGGCCCCTAGTGAAGGCCCGCAAAAGATGCTCCAATCACCGCGTCTTTCCTCAACTCCATTAATGGCCCAGCGGGAGGCTTGACCGAGGTACCATCTAAAAATTAGGGCCATCTTAAACTTGGCATTGGCCTCGGCTTTTTCTAAGGTGGCTGGATCGCGTTGTGAGAAAAACTGCCTAGTTTCTTCCCAGACCTCGCTTAAAGGTTTTCGAAAAACTTTTTCTTCTAAACTACGGCGCTCCTCAGCAGGGATTTCTTCAATCCTCTGATACTGGCGGTATAGTTCGGCTAACCTTAGAGCCCTGGGAGCGAAAAGGGTGCCGTACTTAAGCACTTGCACCCGGCTTCCCAGCTCAAACATATCGGCGGCCGGGGCTTGGCTGACGTCGGTCTGACCAGCTTTGGCCAGTAAGGCTCTCGCACCCTCAGAGAGGCCCGACTCTAAGCAGCTTTGATTAATGCTCCCTGTTACAAAATATGAGACCCCCATATCCTGCGCAGCCAATAAAGCTGAAGGAGTGCCTAAGCCTCCGGCGGCACCTACCCTTAGGGCTTGAGGGTAGTCGTATTTAAGAGTCATATCCTCGGCTAGGCGGACCATGGCCGGCCACAAAGTTAAGGCTGAGCGAAAATCAGTGTGCCCGCCGCTATCAGCCTCAGCCGATAGATCTTGGGCCATAGGTACCCTAGGGGCCAAAGAGGCCTCCTTATCGGTAATCCAGCCTCTATTTAAGGCTTCTTGGACCACTTTGGGCGGTGGAGGGCTAAAAAACCTCTTAGCTAGCTCTAACCTAGAGACCTTAGCCATGACCCGGTTGGGGGTATAAATTTGCTCATCGGGTGTAAGGGTTAAGCCTTTAAGGCGGTAGCGGACCAAAGAGGGCGTTATTTGCATAAAGGCAGAGGCTTCTATTAGGTTAACTCCCCTCTCTAAATAGATGTTAACCACCTTTTCCTCCCACTGAGGGTCTTGAGGGGAGTGGATCAAGCAGGAGCCGAAGTTTTGCTCCTCCTCCAATTCATCTTTAATTTTAAAGACCGCTTCCTCCACCTGTGCAGGGGAAAGGCCCGAGGCCCCAAAGACGCCTAAGAACCCGGCGTCAACTAGGGCAGTTACCATGGCCACTGAAGAGATGCCGGCGACCATGGACCCGCCAACGTAAGCGTAGCGAAGGTTAAATTCCTTACGGAAGGCTTTAGAGCCAAAATTACCTGGGGCCACTGCGGGGATTATGCCGCTGAGGTTAAGATCCTCGGCCGTCCCCAAATCTCCACCTGGTTTAACGTAAATGGGTATGGTGGGATCTTTGAGCAAGGCCAAGATATTGGCAAAAGAGGTTTGGGCCATGACTTCTCCAAATCTAATATTTTTTAGGCCGCAAGAGTAAAATAAAGGGCGGCGAAAGACAGTTGGGCCAAAATAAACTAAGGGCTTGGGCCTATGGCTAATTTAGGTTAGGTGGGCAGGCGCTAAAATCTAAATTAAGATTTTAAACCAAGCCATAGGTTTTAAGCCTAAAAAAAGTTAATCGCATTTTTAGTCAAATCATTTTACCTTAAGTCGAGGGCTTAAAAAAGACGCCTAGGCTAGAGCAAGGCTTGGGAAGAAAAAAAAATAGCCTTTTAGTTTTAAAAATCAATAAAAAGAAAACATAGCAGAAAAAAATTTAAGTATGTTTAGCCTCTAAAAAAAGAACTATTTAGGTATAAATTTGCACTTTATTTAGTTTTATAAATTGAAGTTATAGTTTTTTGGAAAAAATGGCCAGGCCATTTAGAAGAGAGATAAGAAAAAAACTTGCTAACTACTTGACAAGTCCCTTGATAATGTTTATTTTTCCTAGCGTAAATCGCCTTGGCCGTAATCTAGTACCATAGGCCGTAAAGCGATTAACTATATAATTAGCCTTTAATAACCGCGAATATTTGCGAGTAATTTCTCTGTAACTCTTTTGCTGAAGGCTTCTTTAGTTAAAGTTTTAGGTTCGCAGCTAGGATTTAAGATGTCCGACTCTCTAAATCGGCGCCAAAAAGAAATCTTAGAGGCCGCTATCCGCGACTATATACAGACCGGACAACCGGTGGCCTCCCAAGGGTTGGTCCAACGCTACGCCCTAAATCTTTCAGCCGCCTCCGTTCGCAAGGTTTTGGCCGAACTTGAGCAGCTGGGGCTTTTAAGCCAGGCTCACGCCTCAGCTGGCCGGGCCCCGACGGAGCAAGGCTATAAACTTTATGTAGACCAACTATTAAAGATAGGGGGCCTGGCCCCTTCGGCCAGAAGAATCCTTAATGAAGGCTTAGCCACTAAGGAAGGTAAGAGAGCCTCGGCCTTTGCTTTAATGTCTAGGTTATTAACCGAGTTAACTAGCCATATGGGGTTAGTGATGGCCCCTATCCAAGAGGCGATTAATTTTAAGAGAATATACTTCGTCCGCCTAGGTCTTTCTAGAGTGCTGGCTGTCTTAGTGACTGTTAACGGCGTGATCCAAAATAGGCTCCTTAACCCGCCTCAAGATTACACCCAAAACGAGCTAAACGAGGTTAATGTCTATTTGGAAGATATCCCCGCCCCCTACAATTTGGAAAAAATTAAGACCACTTTGGTCGAGGCTATGGGTAAGGAAAAAAACCGCTTCGAGCAGCTCTACCTAAGAGCCATTACCTTAGCAGTGGAGGCCCAAAGCGCAGGCGAAGAGGTTAAAAATTCAGAAGGCAACATCTACATGGACGACGAGGGCCGGGGCAAATTAATCGAGCATCCAGATTTTAGCGACGTGGATGCTATGAGAGCCCTCTTTAGGGCCTTTGAAAATAAGCGTAGGCTAATAGAGCTACTTAACGAGATAACTGGGGGCGGTAAAGTGAGGGTGGTTATCGGGCCTTCCGGGCAAGAGGCCGACGGGTTGGCTTTAGTAGCCTCCCCATTTGACGGCCCGGCTGGCGCGGGCGCTTTAGGCGTGTTGGGGCCTAGAAGGCTAAACTACTCCGAGATAGTCCCCGTGGTTGACTACGCCGCCCAAGTGGCTAGCGAATTGTTTTCAAAATAAAGTTTGGAGCTTTTCATAATGTCAGATAATTCTTTTAATTCAAGTAAAAATTTTAATGATCCTTTTGGGTTTCAAATAAATAAAAATGAAACAAAAAAAGATAATCAAATTCAGAGCGATAACGAGGAGATAACTAACTTAGAGCCTCCTCAATACGCTTCATTAGATAGTGATAATCCTTCAAGTCAAATTGACTTTGAGCCCAGCGAGGGGGCCGAGATAGTTGAATGGGAGCAAGAGGCTAAAAAGTTTCAGGATTTATATCTGCGGACCCTAGCCGACGCAGAGAACTCACGAAGGCGCATGCAAAAAGAGCGCGAGGACACCATAAAAATGGCTTGTAATGGGTTAATTAAAGAGTTACTCCCAAACTTTGATAACCTTTATCTAGCTCTAGACTACGTTAACCCTGAAGATAAGGCGGCAAAAAATCTGGCCGAGGGGGTTAGAATGACCCTTAAGGGCTGTTTGGATGCTTTAGCTAACCACGGGCTTAAGGAAATTCCGGCCGAAAGAGGCCAAAGTTTTGATCCCAACGTCCACGAGGCCTTGGGTCAGGAAAAAGATCCCTCTCTACCCGACATGACCGTTAGCCGCGTGGTTAATCGAGGTTATAATCTTTGGGATCGCTTGTTGAGACCGGCTAAAGTGATGGTGGTCAAAAATTGAAAAATTAAGCTCAGCGACCCTTTAGTTTTTTTCAATTTTGGAGCCTTAGAGTCAGAAATTGGATCTTGAGTTATTTTTAGAATAAAACGTATTTAAATTTAGTAAACGTTTTAATTCTTTATTTTTTTAACTAAATTTTTATCGGAGGTTTTTTTATGACCAAAGTTATAGGCATTGATTTGGGGACCACTAATTCTTGCGTGGCCCTGATGGAGGGAGGCGATCCTAAAGTTATCGCCAATACCGAAGGCAACAGGACCACCCCCTCGGTGGTGGCCTTCACCGAATCGGGCGAAAGGCCGGTAGGGCAAGTGGCTAAGCGTCAGGCAGTTACTAATCCGGAAGCTACTATTTACGCAGTTAAGAGATTAATCGGCCGTAAATACAACTCGCCCGAAGTAAAAAAAGATATCGATGTGGTGCCTTATAAGATTGTTAAGACTGAAAACGACGATGCGGCCGTTGAGGTTAGAGGGAAGGTCTACACCCCAGCTGAAATCTCGGCCATGATTTTAACTAAGATGAAGCAGACGGCCGAGAGCTATTTAGGTGAAACAGTAACCGACGCAGTTATCACCGTGCCGGCCTATTTTAACGATAGCCAGCGTCAAGCTACTAAAGACGCCGGCCGCGTGGCCGGTCTTAACGTGCTGAGGATAATTAACGAACCCACGGCTGCGGCTCTGGCCTATGGCTTGGATAAAAAGAGCGATCAGAAGATAGCTGTTTTCGATCTTGGCGGCGGCACCTTTGATATCTCTATACTAGAGATTGGCGACGGGGTCTTTGAAGTTAAAAGCACTAACGGCGATACCTACTTAGGCGGCGAGGACTTTGATAAGAAGATTATTGATTGGTTGGCCGCAGAATTTAAGAAAGAGTCGGGCCTAGATCTACTTAATGATAAAATGGCCCTCCAGCGCTTAAAGGAAGCGGCCGAACGGGCCAAAATGGAGCTTTCCACCTCGATGGAAACTGATATTAATCTCCCCTTTATCACCGCCGACGCAACCGGGCCCAAGCACTTAAATATTAAGCTAACTCGTTCAAAACTAGAAAGCTTAGTTGACGATCTGGTAGCTAAAGTGGTCGGACCCTGCCAGACGGCCTTAAAGGACGCGGGCTTAACCCCTAAGGATATTAATGAGGTTATCTTAGTCGGCGGCATGACTCGTATGCCTAAGGTGGTCGAAGAGGTTAAGAAAATATTTGGTCAAGAGCCTCACAAAGGGGTTAACCCCGACGAGGTAGTAGCCGTTGGGGCGGCTATTCAAGGCGGTGTGCTTAGAGGGGACGTTAAAGACGTTTTACTCTTAGACGTGACTCCCCTATCTTTGGGTATCGAGACCCAGGGCGAGGTTTTTTCCAGACTTATTGAAAAAAATACCACCATCCCCACTAAAAGGAGTCAGATTTACTCCACTGCTACTGATAACCAGCCTGCCGTTTCTATCCACGTTTTACAAGGCGAGCGCGAAATGGCTAGCGGTAATAAGACCTTGGGCCGCTTCGAGTTGGTGGGCATACCCCCTGCCCCTCGCGGGGTGCCTCAAATCGAAGTGACCTTCGATATAGACGCAAACGGCATAGTCCACGTCTCGGCTAAAGATTTAGGCACCGGTAAGGAACAATCAATTAAGATTACCGCCTCCTCTGGGCTCTCAGAAGATGAGATCCAAAGGCTCATAAAAGACGCCGAACTCCACGCAGAGGAAGATAAGGCCCGCAAACAGTTGGTGGAGCTTAAAAATAAGGCTGATACCCTTATTTATAGCACTGAAAAGAGCCTAACCGATCTAGGCGATAAGGTTGATGCCAACACTAGAAGCCAAGTGGAAAATGCGGTGGCTGACCTTAAGGCAGTGTTGGAAAACGGCGATAAGGAGACTATTGAAGCTAAAACTAAAGCCCTAACCCAGGTTAGCCATAAGCTGGCTGAGCAGATGTACGCCCACGCTAGCCAATCCCAGGGGCAACAAAGTGGCCCTGGTGGACCCGAGGGCGGAGATAGCGGAGCAGGCGGCGGGGGGGCTGGGGCTGGCGGCGGAGCCGCCGCCGGCAGCGGTGGACCAGACGATAACGTGGTAGACGCAGAGTTTGAGGTGGTTAAGTAAGTGTCCGTTCACCAATGTGAACAGTTAAGGGCCCGTTCACAAAAGAGAACGTTGCGGTGCCAAGCCTATTGAAAGGGAAGACACGTACCGCAACAATAGTAGCCCCCTATAGGAGCTTAGTAATTTTAACATTAATCCAAGTTAAAATTACTAAGCTCCTATCAGCCTTTTTTAATTGGTGGTAAAAATATTTTTACCACCAATGGGTGGGAGGGTGTCACGGTTAAAAGCTTTATTCACTACCAGTTGGTCAAAGGTAACTTAAATGCATCGATTTACACACCAAGATAAAGTGAACGGCAAAAAAAGAGGACCAACCATTTTATCTTGGGCGTGTGATCGAAAAGGAACCAGGCCTCTAAAGCAAAAATCGTGGGTTATTTAAATACACGATTGAAGATGGTTTCATAGAGATTAAGATTGAAACTCAGCCTAATTAGGAAGAAAAGTTCATATTTGACTTCGGAGATATCTACTCTCTTTGCCAAATTTTGTGAGTTCTCGGCTATTTGGATTTGTTCCGCTCAATTCTTTCAGGATGGGAAGATACACGTCGCTTACATGCTGGTCAACAAGCGGCTTGAAGGCTCGAAATTTTAGGCTGATTGAGCGTTCCGAAGCCTTCAGAATCAAAAATCCAATGTGTTCAATAGCTCAGAAAAGATCCAAGTACCTCTAAAAAGAGTCATCGAAATTATCGACCTTTTAAATTTAGAAATCCCACTGAAGCTAACACTTCATTGAGCTTTGGGTGTCCGTTCACAAATGTGAACGTTTAAGTCCCGTTCACAAGAGAGAACACTGCGGTGTCAAGCCTATTGAAAGGGTCGACACATCCCGCAGCAATGTAGCCCCTATAGGAATTTAGTAATTTTAACATTAATCAAAGTTAAAATATATGGTTGGAGCAGAGAGTTAAGTAGAAACGTTAAAAGAACTAAAGTTAAGAACTTAAGGTTGATCGAAGCGCAAAAAGTCACCTTTATCAGTCCTTAAATTTGTAACAGGGCCTTATTACTAGTTAATTTTTTAGACTACCTTCCTTTTAATGGGTTTTTGCGCTTCGATCAAGGTTATGCTAAAACTTAATTACAACTCGAAAGTCGCTACCAGCCGCAACGTGGGGAAAAAAGACTTGGTGAACGGTTACAGCTTTGGTAAAAACTTTTTGGGAAATTAGGGTTAATAGAAAAGTTTGGTTTTCAAAAACCCTGAGGAATTAACCGACTTTAGGCACCGTAGCCAGGACAAATCAACTACGCGTTAATACCGGTAAAAAAAGGCTCTTTGAACTTTGAGCCTCAACGATCGGCTAAGCCGCCTAAAGGTCGCGCTATTGGAAACCGAGGAGGTCAAGCTAGCGCCCACTCTTGATGAGCTCCCCATCAGAATCCGTTTTTTTTCTTTTTTGAGGCTAGATAAAGTCATGTGGTAATCTCCTTTACCGAACTTTCCAACGCCCCAAGCTCGTGGTAAGAATAGCCTTCCAAGTCTTCCTCCAAACTCGCTTCCAACCTCTCAAACAATCGCTTAATCGCCTCTTCATTTAAGCGTTAATTCCAAATCTTTCCCGCCAATAACAAAATTAGCACCACAATCCGTTAAAAAAATCGCTAATGCCGCCCAACCGGCTAATCGTCATATTTTTTTGCGATAATATTTTCGGAGATTTCAAAAAATTTAATAATAGTTGGCCCGGCTCAGCCTATGGGAAAGCCAAGCCTTGAAGCACCGTTAGCGGCCTCGTAGGCAAAGCATCTAGCCTTTGAGTATTTGTTATGCAATAATAGTAAGAAGGCCTTCAAGCTAGCCTAAATGTTGCCCGGCGCATTTACAAGCGCACAAGGCGAGGATCAAACATGAAGAAACTACCTGTAACCGATCAACCGTTTCGCGAGATTATTTCAGAAGATCGG
>JAITQT010000272.1 GCA_031288745.1 Deltaproteobacteria bacterium | reverse complement strand
CAAGAAAAGGCATTCCAGTTGCTAGATGAGAAGGTACCAATGTACCCATAGGAAAAAATAATTTTTTTTATAACTATTGAAAATTACATCCTTTTTTTTTCTTACCCAAGGAACTTCGGATTAAGTATAAGGCGTAAATATTACGGATCCGTTCTCAAGCCTTCCTGGTCGTGAACACACGATTCAAGCCTATGGAAAGGGACAGCACCTACCGCATCAATTTAGCTCCCTATATTAGCTTAGTTATTCCAACGTCAATCCAGGTTTAAAGATAGGGTTGGAACGCCTACATAAGTGGAAACCTCTAAAGAACTTTCGCTCGGCTATCGAATGGATTTTAGATCGTTAACAAGTTAAAGTTGACCAGGATAGCGGCCTGGTTAACGAGCCTAACGATTGGGCTTATGAGAAAAATTAACCACTCAACGTTCTCGACCTTTTGCTTCGCCTTATTAGCGTGAGTTTAGAGACTCTTAAAATCATTGAAAGTTTGCCTAGACTTCAATTTTAAGTAGGCTTAAGCTCAGGTAAAAAAAATTTAGCCTAACTAAAAGCTACCATCATTCCAAGAGCCATCGCAAATTAAAGGCCATAGTCTAAACCCGCCTTCAATTTCGGCCTGCCCTCGCCATCTTGGCCAGCCTCGCAAGTTTGAGCCTTTGCCTTTACTTACCCAAATAGGAAGAAGGCCGTTTTTATCAAATTAAAAGTGAGACCAAGTTAAAAATTACGATTGATGGACAAATTTTCGCATATTTTAAAGATAGCGTCGCTTAAGTCTTAATTTAACTATTTAGCTTTACTATTTACGACTATAGACTTATCATATTACAGGGAGACGAACGCAAATTAAAATTAAACTACCTCAAGAAGGCCTAGCACCCTTCTACAGTGAGCGGCCTGGCCCTTTAGGTGAGGATTAACAAAATCAATCGCCTCTAGCCCCTAGTTCATAGATAAAAACCAATTTAGGCTGAGTCTGAGATTAGAAATTCTAATCTAACCAAAAACCTGGCCTAAGGCCTAACCTTTCACTGGCCTCATCCGCCCTGCTAAGATGAGGCTACCTCGGAGCGCTTAAGCGATAGACTTAAGGGGCTAGCACGGATCCCAAAAAAGCATTTAAAAATATTTTTCCTTGGCTTTTTCTGGCCAAAGCTCAAAGAGCAAAAGAGCAAACAACGGCTTTTAATTATCCGCGTATTGGGGTATTATTGAACATTTACAACTCGCTCAAAGGTCAACTAGTACTCAATGGTGGGGCCTTTAAGGTGGGCTCTAATAGCGACTTAAAGTTTTTTCTATGGCCTTTTGACAAGGTCATCCATAATAACCAAATTTTTCTTTAGAAAAATATACCTAAAAAATTTCGCTTTACTCAAATTTTAGGCCGTCCTAAGCGCCTAAAATTTATTTCTTGCGTCAAAAAAAAGGAGCCTTTATGACCGACACCTCTGCCGATAAGCAGCCTAAATCCAATGCGGCCAAATATGTATTAACCGTAATCGTTATCTTAGCCATTTTAGGCGTAGCCGGCTACTTTTATTTTAGTTCCAAAGGAGACCAAGAGGCTAAGGAGACCTTTAAACTTTTAATGGACCATGTTTTTGGAGCAAACAAATGGAGTGCGGCCTCCCAAAACTTTAATCTCGCCACTCAAACCCTTACGGTGAAGGGCCTTGAAATCAAGGTCGACAAATTCGACCCAACAGTTACGACTCCGATTAAGGTTGAAACTGTAGAGATTGTTAAAGGCCTTAATTACGCCGAGTTAAAAAATTTTCTAGCCTTAAAGGATTGGCGCGATCAACCTAACTGCCATTTTTTTGAGCGCTTTACCCTTAAAAACATAGATTTTACCGATAAACAAGATAAACTCGACGGATCGATAAAGATTTCCGACTTAACCTTAACCGATGTCGCCCTCAATAAAGCTGACGCCTCAAACAGCGCCGGGGTCTTTGGTTTTTTGAAAAAGTCGCATATCGGTAAACTAGATATATCCGACGCCTCCTTAGTTATTAAGGAAACAGGAACCGATTACAACTTAACGCTTGGCTGGCGCAAGGTTGAAAACAAAGATCTGGGCTTTAGCCCCGAAATCGCTTCGGTTACTTCACCCAACGACATCTTAGGGATTTTGACCAGCCTCTCGATAGGTCAAGTCCAAATAAACGATTTTTACACTTCGTTTAACGATAATAAAAAATCAAATATTAATTATAAAATTGAAGAATTTACACAAACAGGACTACAAAATTTAACAGTTAACCAAATTTTATCAAAAAATATGCTATTTGATGGTTTTTTTGATAATAAATTTAAAGTTAATATATCGATAGAAAATCAAATCATTAATAAAATTGATTTTAAATATTTATTTAACCGTTTTGTAAAAATAGTTCAAGAAATTATAAATAAAAAATTAGAATCTGGTTCCTCCGAATCCTTCGATAGCCTTTATGATGTTTATGCTGAAAATTATTATTTAGCTGACGGGTTTATCTCCCCCATCGGGCTTGATGACTTTAATCTGTCAAATCTAAAATTAACCGTTAACGAAGACGCCGTCGTGACCATGGCCAAGTTCTCCTTCCAAGGTCCCGTTGAAGCTGGAAAAATTGCCCCTCAATCCCAAGCTATCCTTCAAGATTTTACCCTCGATTTTCCAGCCGCTCGTAAAGAGGAGCCGACCGAAGAGTTTTTTAAAGTGCTAAAAGATTTCGGGCAAACCTCATTTACGATCAATTACACTTTCAACAGCTCTTACGACCTGAACTCAGGCTTACTTATGGCCGAGGCCAATCCCGGCTTAGCGGTCACAGATTTAATCGACTATAACGCAAGTTTTAAACTCGGCAATCTGACCCCGCAATTGATCTCTGAACTCTCTAAAATCAAGCTTAAAGAGCCACAGCAACTCCTTTTAAGCCCAGAGTTTCAAAAATTGGAATTAATTCACTTCCGACTTGAATTTATCAACCGCTCGCTAGTGGAAAAGCTCTTAGCCTACTACGCCAAAAAAGCCGATAAACCGATAGGAGAATACCAAACCGAGGTAGCCAATTACACCCAAATTTTGGTCGCCATGCAGCTTTCCTCTAAAGTCGAAAACTTTGATGATTACGCCAAAGCTTTATCCAATTTTATCACGAAACCTCAAAAACTCGTGATAGATATCAGTCCCAAATCCGCCTTCAACTACGTCTCCGCTACTTCTTCCAACTCGGCCACCAAAATCGTCGATCTTTTAAACGCCTCTCTCTCCGTAAACGATCAGGCACCTATAGTGCTAAAATTAAAAGAAAAGAACTCAGACTCAGAAATATTAGAAGATAACGATAGCTTAGACGATTTAAGCTAAGATTTCCCACTAATAGTTTCACTTTATAAACAACGAGCTTGGGCCCAGCCTTTTTAGCCGGGCCCTAAAATTTAGCTTTTGGCCCCTACTTTTTTATTGTTTATTATCGTTTTGGTTTTTCATGCCCCCTATCTTTTATTCCCCTTCGCCCTCTGGGGCTTGGCCTAGGTCGGTCGGGTGAATCCCCGCGACCAATTTGATCTATATCCCCCTCCTCCTGGCCCGGAACTAACCTTTCTCTTTTTTGACCCCAGGCCGGTTGGATACCCCGGGGACACTTTTTCTTTATTCTCTTTTGCTCCTTTAGGAGGCCCGGCCCCGGCTTATTTTAGTCAAGGTTTACTCCATATTGGCTCTAACTCAATTAAGGCTAGCTTAGTTTCAAATTACGGTCCTAGAACCCTTTTTCTTATCAGTGATTCGCCTCCTAAAGAGTGGGAGGACGACGTTTTAACTGAAAAAGAGAATCCAAGGTCAAACAGCTTCTCCTCAGGGGCTATCTTTGAGCCCCAAAACGTGACCGAAGAGGATTGGGTTAATAAGAATAAATCCGAATTTTCGAACATAAAGCCGGTCCTAGCGGGCTGGGAACTTTTCGCCGACCCAGAGCGCGGCTGGATAATGTCCTTGGTTCAAGCCTTAGGAGGAGGCAAGGGGCCTTGGCCAAAAGAACTTTGGCCTACCTTGGATTTAGAACTACTCCAAGGAATTAACTTCATCTGGGCCTTACCTTCTATTCAATCTTCTATCACGCTTTCTATTTTATCTAAATCAGCCGAGGACAAAACCCTTTTGATTTACGGCCGAGACGATCTAATAGAGAGCTGGGCTAATCTTAACCAGTTTAATCAGGCTCTTGCCCTAGCACCTAAACTTGGACTAAACCCAAAGCTAGACGACTTAACTTTAGAAGCTAAAATTTCCTCTCTTAACCTTAAGCGCCGCGATATGGCCCAAAAAGATAGAGAGGCCCGAGAGGTTAACTTAAAGCTAGAAGAAGGCTTAAAGGACAATCTAGCTCTCTTTGGCCGCCTACATGCCTTAAAGAGGTCGCTTGATCTTTTGCGCGTGGAAGCCGAAAGCCGTCGCAACGATTGGGCCCTCTGGGAGAAAAACCATACCGAGGCTTCCTTGGAATGGTCCAAATTCGGGCCCCCCGCCTCTGGTCTTAAATCGCTCTTTGGTAAGGAAAAACGCCTTCAACGCGAAAAGCTCGCCCAAGAAAAGTTAGAGGCGGCCGAAAAGGCCATGCGCTCGGCCCGGCTAGAAATAGAGTCGCTTTTAAAAGAAGCGCGGATAGTGGAGGCTGATTTACAAGAAACCTCCATTAGGATCAAAAATCTACCTGAAAAGGAATTCTTAGAAAAAGAACTCTTAGCCTTAAGAGAGGAGAACCTAAGACTTACTGCTTCGGCCGCCTCTTTAGAACTAAAGCCCCCTATAGACCGTCAAGAGCGTGAAATAATGGAAGTGAGCCGTATTGTCGCTCGCCCTTGGGGCCTAAAGAGCCCATTAGAAGATGACCTTAGCTTCGATCACCTTATCGTTGTCGCCCCTCCCGTTAAAAACCAAAAAGGGCGCGAGGCCTTAAGCGAACTTATTAAGGTAGCCAAAAAACGCCTCACGGTAGTAGCTGACTTTTCCTCATGGAGCTGGATAGCCGCCTCCCCGGAGAGGGAAGGGCAAACGGGCTGGAAAAACTTTTTGGCCTCGGAAATCTTAGTCGATTCACCCTTGCCTCCCACTTCGTTTCTAGGCCCTCTACCCAATCTTAAAGACCCGCTGGGTGGCCAATGGCTTAGACCCGAGCCTAGCCGCTATCCTTGGCTAAAAGAGCTTAACCTAACCTCGGGCCTTGCCCAGCTACCGGTGGTCAGACCTCTATCTCCCACCTTAAGGGCTTACGGCGAAAGCGGCCCCAGCTCTCCAGCCTCGGCCTTAACTAGTTTTAGACTGGCCGCCGAGGCCGCCCGCTTAGCCCAAAGCGGAGGCGATAACGGGGCCTTAATTTATATCCTCACCCCCTCACCTAGCCAAACGGCCTTAATTAGAGCTTTGATAGAAGATCTTAACTTTGTGGGGCGAGTGTTTGTCGGACAGCCTCAAGATTTTGAACTCTGGCCTCGCTCGGCTCTCACTGTCCTCGACACTGCCCTAGGCCCACCCATGCGCGATCACCCTTGGGTTAACCCTCAAATCGGGCGACCCGCCATTTTAAGGGCCTTGGCTCTAACCTCAGGGGCCTTGGCCGTTTGCGCCCGCCCTGAATCGTTAGAAACTCTAAACCAAGCCTCTCCGTTAGTAAAACTTTGGAAAGCTCTTGAGTGTAGCCTCTATCCCTCCTACGCTCCGAATGAAAAGGTCCCCTTCTGGGACGCTTTAAATAAGGCGAAGGAGAGTTTTTTCGCTGTCATGCCACCCTTTGAGCCCTCGTGGTGGACGCCCATGGCCTCCCATTTTTTCTCAGCTCTTAGGCGCAAGGTCAAAACCATTATCTTAGCTTGCTTACCTGATGAGGAAAAACGCGAATACCCAGGGACGGTCATAAGAGATCTTAGGCGTCACGGGGCTAACGTGGTCCTGGCCAAGGGTTTTAATGATTTTTTAACCACCATTGATGGCTATCATCTTTCTCTAGGCACCATTTACGGTGCTGAACCAAAGCGACCGACCACCTCGGCCTACGAGCTACCTAAAACCTGCCAAGAAATAGGCCGACTTTTTAGGCTGACCCTAATTAACGAAAAATTAGGCCCCGGTTCCTGGCGCAACTGCTCGCTATGCGGCTGGCCCTTAACCCTGATAAATTCGGAAAAAACACGTCATTTCGGAGACACAGAATCCTTAAAACTTGGCTGCTTAAACCTAGGCTGCCTAAACCACAAAAAACCCCGTAGGCTAGACGAACGTTGGCCTTTCTCAAGGGTTCCCCTTTGCCCTCTGGAGCCGGGCCTTAGTTACGAGGTAACCAAGGTCGGACGGATAAACTACTGGTCCTGCCCCAAGCACCCCGACCAATGCCCTAGTTATAGGGTCATACCAGGCGACTGCCCGGTCAAAGGCTGACGGCCTTTGAATTCTGCCCATAGGCGGCTTTTTTTGGTTCTGCCAGATATACATAGAAAAAAAGGACCCGCCCCGGTTCGTTTCTTGCAAAGACACCTAGCTAGCCTAATCATAATTTTAGGCCTCGCGGCCCTGGTGGCCGGTATCTTTCAAAGAGAGCCTAGTTACGCCCAGTTAATCCGGCAGCTCAATTTATTAGTCGGAGAGGGGCACTGGTCAATAGAGAGCCACGAGTTCGACTCCAAGAGCAAGGTCTTAACCGTCCGCAATCTCTCCATTGAACTATCAAATAATGAGCGCTTAAGGGCCGTTCGCCTTGAAATCGACGGCTTAAAAACTAAAAGCTCTGGGTTCTCAGCCGATTCTTTCTCTTTTTTTGGCTTAACCTTTGCCTCTTTAGGGCTGGAGGAGACCTGGTTTGAAATCCCTAAAATCCAAATTAAGAACTTAAATTTTCAAATTCAACCTGGCTTTACCTATTTAACCTGCCAAATGGCTAGATTAGAGGACTTTTCTTTAGTTTTAAAACAAAAGCCCGAAAATGAACCGGAAACAGTTTTTTCTATCTCTCTTGCGGAATCCGATTTATTCGAGCCGGTTTCCTTTTCTTTAAAGCCCTTAGCCTTAATACAATCTGGACCCTTTTCCGGTAGAGGGCTCTTTGTTAGTCGCCAGCGAGATAACCTTTCAGTTTCCGCCCACTTAGATTCTTTTAAAATTAGTAACTTTTCTTTTCCAGCCAATGTCGCTACCGTGGAAATTAACCGCCTGCGCCTCTCTAAGCGCCGCCATGACCACAATAGGTTGGAAGCCACTATCCAAAATGTAGCCCTAAGAAACCTGCATGGCCTTAACCGGGCTTGGATAAATAACCTCCGAGATTTTTTTGAGATCCTTATTTACCCTTCCCTCAGCCAAAATATCAACTTAAGCCAGCCCCCTAAGCTCGATCAAAGCTACGTTTCAGAGCCCTTAAGCGAGGCTGAAAATAGGCCCCCTTTTTGGTGGAAAGAGCTTTCATTTTTCTTAGCCAATCCAGTTAGCCTTGATTTTCTAGAAATAGACCAGCTAACTCTAGCTAAGGACCAAAGGCACCTAGGCGGCTTTAGAAAAATAGAGCTTATAAATCCCAAACCTTTTAAATGGTCTCTAACCGCCGACGGCTTAGATATTAACTTAGCCTCCCTTTTCTATTGGTCCATGGCTGACGCCTTAAAGACGCTCCCAGCCGAATCAGACTATAGCGCTAAAGACTCTAAAGAAAAAGATATAGCTACGGCCAACTGGCTTAGCCCTCATTTTTGGCTCTCAGCCTTTAAGCAGGCCGATCTAAACGTCTTGACCGCCTCTTTTGAGTTAGAAGCCCTCTTTGAACCAAATGGGGCTAGGCTTATAACTAACGTCCCCAAACTCACCCTAGATGGTTTAGGCGAAATTTCCTCGTCCATAAACTTTTCCGGGGTCGGCCCCGATGGCTTAAAGGCCCTTATTTCTTCCGACGTGCCTGATACTTTAGGGGCTTTACTCTCCTTTGACCGCAACTATGGGGCCAAACCGGTTATTAGCCAAAAAGCCCTCTTAGATTTAACCATGGATCGCTTTAGCATAATCTACTCCGATATCTCTCTAATCGATCGCTTGATAATAAGCGAAGCTAAAAAGCAAAACTCCTCAGCCAGGGCCCTTAAAACCAAACTATCCAACTCTTTAGAGATGCTTTTAACCATTAAACTTGATAGAGTTCTAACTAACGTGACCCAAGTCTCCGATACTTTGCGCCTCTTTCTAACCAAACCCAAAAACCTAGAGCTAAGCTCGACCCCCAACCCCCCCCTTTCGGCCGGGACCATTTTGGCCGCCGAGAGCCCCTCTAAATTTTTAAGCGATTTAGGCTTAACCCTTTCGGTCAATAAAGCCCCCTCTATCGACTTATCCTGGCGGCCAAGCCCCAACGTCTTTGACCACGATTACGTCAAAGACGATTCCGATCTTTGGCCTAAAACCAGATAAGAGCCTCTTTAAAATTTATTATTATATTTTAATAAATCAATAGTTTTTATATTTTTATTTAATACTATAAACTAATAAATGCACTTTAATTATTTAATAAAGCGATTACGAGGTATACTCTCATCATGACTGATAATTTACCCCAAGACTTATTTAAATTAGCCTTAGAAAAAATTTGGGGTGCCGACCGACAACGGGAACAAAAAATCATATTCGAAGCCGACTCTTCTTTCCATCACATTACTGTAGCCGATAACGGAGATTTTAGGACCATGTATTTTGGCTCCGAGGCCAGAGAATCGGAAACCTCGGTCTTATTATCTAACCTTGAGGCCCCAGTCTTCGAGTATCCTGGGCTGATGTTTCTCTCTTTAGCCCTTGGCCCATTAAACTCTTCGGTCTTAATGCTGGGGCTGGGGGGAGGTTTTATCCCCATGCTTTTTAAAAAATACCTCCCCAAACATCAATTAACCGTGGTCGAAGTGGACCCCATGGTGGTCGAGGTGGCCGAGCGTTTTTTTGGCTTTTCTCCTGGCCAAAACGTCGAGTTAGTGGTCGAAGACGGCTATAAATTCATAGCCGATTGCCGCCCTGGGGCCTACGATCAAATTTGGCTAGACGCCTTTGGGGGCTATTATATCCCTAAGCATCTAGCCACGGTCGAATTTTTAGAACTTATCTGTTTAAAACTGCCGCCCAAGGGCTTATTAGCCCAAAATCTCCATCAAACGGCTCATAGCCAATATGAAAAACAACTAAGGCGCACCTATGGCTGCTTTGGCCGGCCACCGCTAGTTTTTAGCGGCGTTAGGAGCGCCAACTCCGTGGTCATCTCTATTAACGACCTCGAGGCCCCGTTGGCCAAAGATTTTAGAGGGGTCCTCGAAGCGGTCAAGGCCTTTCAAACTCAAGTTGGTCCTTACGATTTGACCCAAGAAGCCAATAAGCTCAAAAAACCCCAGCCGTTTGCCTCCCCCTTTCATAAATAACTGGCCCGAGAGTTTTTTACCTCAAAAGAGTTGTTCTAAAAGGTGTCCGTTCACATTTGTGAACTGACACTATTTAGTTAAACTCGAATGACGCTTTAAATAGATAACTATGGCTGAAATTGAGGCCGGCGTCACCCCCCTAAGCCTTCCGGCCTGTCCTAAAAGCTTAGGTTTATGGCGGCTTAGGCTTTCTATAGCTTCGCCCGTTAAGCCAATAACCTTACTATAATCGATATCTTTCGGGATTTCGACGTTTTCTCTTTTAATCGCCTTACGAGCCTCGGTTTTCTGCCTGACCAAGTAACCTTCGTATTTTATCTCCGTCTCCAAAGAAAGGGCGGCCCCAGGATCGATTTCAGCTAAGCCGTCGATAAGGCCGTAAAAATGCCTTAAGCCCACCGAAGGCCTTTTTAAAAACTCAGCCGCCGTAACGGGCGCAGCTAAGGAGCAATCCCTAGCCGAGAGATCGGTTTGGGCTGCCATTTTTTTTATTACCTCTAGAGTAATCTTAAATCCCTCGAGAACGGCCCCAAACCTATTCATAGCTTCTTGTTTGGCTTCTAACGCTTTGGCCCTCTTTTGGTCCAACAACCCTAAGGATTGGGCTATGGGGGAGAGGCGTAAATCGGCGTTGTCTTCCCTTAGGCTTAAGCGCCACTCAGCGCGGCTAGTAAACATCCGATAGGGCTCGCTGACCCCGCTAACAGTCAAATCATCTAACATAACCGCCATTAGGGCTTCGTCCCGCTCTAACCTAAAAGGCTCTCTCCCCGAAGCCCTCATAGCCGCCCCCACCCCGGCCCACAAGCCTTGGGCCCCAGCCTCCTCGTAACCGCTAGTGCCGTTTATCTGCCCAGCTAAAAATAAGCCCTTAACTAGGCGTGATTCTAGCGTAGGGGCCAAATCTGTCGGGTCAGAAAAATCGTACTCAATAGCATAGCCTGGCCTAGCCACGACTGCGTTCTCTAAACCGGGTATAGTGTTTATAAGTTCTTGCTGGACTAAGGGAGGTAAACCCGTGGGTAGGCCGCTAGGATAGATTAAGTCAGGGCCGTCTGGCTCTAAAAAGACATAGTGGCGCTCGCGCTGGGGAAAGCGCTTTACCTTATCTTCCAAGGAAGGGCAATAGCGAGGCCCGGCGGAGACGGGATCTTCAGCGTAGATAATAGAACTTCTAACGTTACGTTCAACTATTAGATGGGTTTTAGCGTTAGTATAGGTTAAAAAACAGCTAACTAGATTTCTTGGCGGACCGCTTAAAACTGAAAAAGGTCTAACCTGAGAATCTCCGGGCTGCTCAGTTAACCCTTCGGTCTTTACGCTACTTGATAGGAGCCTAGGAGCGGTGGAAGTGGACAATCTTCCCAATTTATGGCCTATTGAACTCAGAGCCTTGCGCATGAGAGTAGAAGGGGGCTCCCCTACCCTTCCGCCTGGGGTTGAATCTAAGCCGTGATAGATTTGACCGTTCCAAAAGGTGCCGCCGGTTACCACTGCGGAACCGCAAGTAAACTTTCGGCCGTCGCCCAATCCGATAGATTGGAGCACGCCCTCTTTAACCGAAAACTCACCAACCTCTCCTTCAATTAAGGTAATCCGACCAACATCTTGTATAAACTCTTGGGCCAAGCGGCTATAAGTTTGCCTATCTACCAAATTTCTGGTGGCTCTAGCGGCTGGACCCTTACTCTCACCTAAGATTCGGCACTGGATAGCAGCCGCATCGGCCCCTAAACCGGCGTAGCCTCCCAAAGCGTCTATCTCCCTAACCAAGCCCCCTTTGGCCGGGCCACCAAAGGCCGGGTTACAAGAAAGACGCCCCACGCTCCTTAGATCCATGGTGATTAAGGCTGTTTTAAGATTAACCCTGGCAGCGGCCAAGGCCGCTTCCAGCCCGGCGTGCCCGCCGCCTACGACGATGACGTCGAAAAGCACGAATAAATACCGCTAATAGTGTCTGTTCACAAAAGTAAATGTTGCGGGGCCAAACCTAATTGTAAGGGACGGCAGATCCCGCAACAATGTAGCCCCCCTATAGGAGCTTAGTAATTTTAACATTAATCAAAGTTAAAATATATGGTTGAAGCAGTGAGCTAAGTAGAAACCTCAAAAGAATTAATGTTGATCGAAGCGCAAAAACCTCTTAAAAGCAAAATAGTCTAATAAATTGACTAGTAATAAGGACATATTACAAATTTAAGGACTAATAAAAGGGACTTTTTGCGCTTCGATTAATGTTAAGATCTTAATGGTAGGCTAAAACTTAAATTACAACTCCAAAGTCGCTACCAGCCGCAACGAGGAAAAAAAAGACTTGGTGAACGGTTACTAATACATAATATCAAGGAGGATATACTCCGCTATAATATGGGCCAGGGTAAGGGTTATCGGGCCTCCCCTTATAAGGCTGACGACGCTGGCCCTTATAAGCCCGATCGCCTTTTCTATAGGGAGCTGGGCCTCCCTTGGGTCGTTTTAGGCCTAAAGTGGTTTGAAAATCCTCTTGCCCGTAAAAAATTTTCCCTCTAACGCTTTCATCTATACCAACTGGCACGTTAGTTATACCGTAATCGTGAATCTTTTGCCAATAAATAGCCGCCTGACGGATGGCCCGGTTTTCTTCCTCAGTGGAGCCGCGCACAGACATATAGGCTAGGTGAATGGCCATAGCCGTGTCTTGGTTTCTAAGGTGAGTGCGGTAAAAATCGTAGCCAACGTTCCAAATGGTAGCGTAGGATGGCTGGCGGGTTAATTTCGACTCCAGCTCGTTTTTGACCGCATCCACAGTTAAGGGCCGCCACTCCATTTGAGCGGCCATTGGGCTAGAAAATATAATAGCCGAACCCAAAACCCCCAAGATGATACGAATAATTATCACATGGGCACCTTGGGCACGGGAACCATGGGTCTAGCTGCCAAACGAATGGGCTCTTGGGATCGCATGTCAAGTAAATCAATATCGAGGTCTTCCTCTTCAGTTAACTGCTCCGCAGGGCCTTGGGCGGAGACGAAACTATCGCCTACGTCGTCTAAATAGTTAACTATAACCGCAGTGGATGCCTCCGCATTAGTGACCGTCTTAGCCGCTGATCGTGGCGGAGAGTAAATTAAGGGCCTTGCGCCTAAGGTTTGGTTGGTGGCCGAGGCTTCCGAGGGGGCTAAAACCGGCTCTAATAAAGACTCTTCCTTAGAGCTGACGAGAATTAGCTCTTTAAGGGCATTTTCTTCCTTACCTTCATTATCCACAGCCGGGGTCATAGCTGGCGCTTCAGCCTTAGCTTGGGGTTTAGCTCTTAGCGCGGCTCCTGGGCCCTCACTAGTTGGTTCAGGGGCGGGTATGGGCTGAGCTAATCCTTCCAAATCGTCTGCGCTCTCTATAGGTCCATAGACCTTGTCTAACTCATCACCATAGTTAACACTTTCTTGGTATTTTAAGGCCTTAGCGGCAGGATCTTTTACAGGATCGTAGTCTAGATCGTCTAGCTCCTCAAGCTGCGGGCCGTTAATATCATCTTCGGGAAGATTAGTTAGGGCTGGATTGGCAAAGAACTCGTTTGCTTTATCTATTTTTTTAAGCGAAAGTTCGCTCTCCGCTTGCTCTTTAGCCAAAGGGCCTTCTCCCAAATCCAAGCCTAACTGGTTGAGCGCGCTAGAGATGGGCTCTTGGGCATTTAAATCTACTACAATCCCCTCGGCCGAAGGCTCCAGTTTTAACTGCGATTCTTGGGATAACTCAAAATCTTGAGATACCTTAAGCTCTTCTTCCGGCTCTGAATCTTCCAATTCAAGACTAGCTCCCTCTGGGGCTTGCTCATGGCTATCATCGGGCTCAAAACTATCTTCCAAGATCAATTCCGAATCATGGAGAACAGTAGAATTATCAGACTGATTGGGGTTAAACTCGTGCTGGCTCTCATCTTGAGAGGAAAACTTAGCTAAATCTTGATTTTTTTTCTCAGGCTCTAATTCTGGCTCCGCCTTTGGAGCTAATCCTAGATCTAGCTCAAGCTCTGGTTCGAGTTTTGGTTCTGATTCTGATTCTGATTCTAATTCGGGGCCAACTGGTTCCAAAGATAACTGTAACGGAATATTCTCTAAGAATAATTCTTCGCCCCTTTTTTCGTTGCTCTCACTACTATTGGTTAGCCTTAACTCAAAAGAGTCGGCCGAGTTTTGGTCCTGGGGTGAAGAGACTTCAGTAAATTGAAAAAAACCTTCCAGACCTTCGGTTAATAAATGGGCTGTAGCCGAGCGAGAATCATCTTTGGCGCTGGCTGCAGACGGGGCAAGCCCCAAATCGGGCAACTGGGATAAAAGGGCCCTGGTTTCTGAAATAGGCTCCAACTGTTTAAGCTTGGACTCTTCCGCCAAATCTTGATAAACACTCTCTCCCTCGTAAGTAGTAGAGTCTAACCCCCCTCCCTCTAATCCATACGATGGCCCATCGTCTATAGGTCCTTGGGCTGACTTATCCGCTAAGGGGGCCGAGGCTAAATTTTTCTCTAAAATATCTCCAAACGAATCGTCGCTTTGCTCAAAGAGGACGCGCAAAGCGGCTAAATCTTGCGCTTCTACTTCTAACCTTGATGAATCGGAGGTTTGCCTTTCACCGATTAGGCCCTCTGAAGAACTTGAATCTGGGGTACTGGGAGCAGGAGTACTTGGAACAGGGGAACTAGGAGAAGAAAAGGAGGCCACGAAGCTTGATTGACCTTCAAGATCAGTTTCATCAACCGAACTTACGTTAACTTCAACTTGAAACCCATTAGGGGCGATCCTCACCACCAAGGCCTCGCCCTCTTGGCCCACCTTTACGTATAAATCGGTTTCGGGCGGCGTCACTTTGACTTCCACGCTGCGGTTCTTACCGGGAACCTTGACGCGGACTCTAGGATTTTTGAGGTTATTCATAAACGCCGGGACCTTTCCTAAACTTAGTGGCTAAAAGGGCTAAAAACAAAAAAGTTCGCCTAATTTCCTTATCGGCCGAGCGCGATTCAACTTGACGATTTTTTATTTTCCCAAAAAAGCCCTATCCCACAGGCAGGACAACCCGCTAAACCCAAATTAACAATATTCTCCAATTTCTAAGAGTTTAATAAGGTTTGTGGTGCCGCTAACCTGAAGAGGCATTCCGCAGGTCAAAAAGACCACCTCGCCCTTTTTAGCTAGACCCATTTTAACTAGCGTCTCGCTAGCCACTTGCTCGACCTGAAGGATAGACTCGCAGGCCGGGACCAAGGCGGGGATAACCCCCCAAGAAAGTGTTAATTGTCTATAAGTGCTGGTGCGGGAGGTCATGCCCACCACTGGTACTGACTGGCGATAGTGGGAGACTAAGCGGGCGGTAGAACCCCCTTGGGTCACGGCCACGATGACCGAGGCTTTTTGATCTCTAGCGAGTATGGTCACTGCCTTAGTGATACTAGCCCCCATCTTTTCTAAATTTGAGTCAATCTCCCCTTCTAAAATAAATTGAGAGCTATCTATACTAGGTTCGACCCGTTTGGCTACCCTATCTAACATGGCCACCGATTCGACTGGAAACTGGCCAGCGGCTGATTCATCTGAGAGCATAACTGCGTCGGTGCCGTCTAATATGGCGTTGGCCACGTCGGTAACTTCGGCCCTAGTAGGCCGAGGGCTAGAAACCATGGAAGCTAACATTTGGGTGGCGGTGATAACTAGCTTAGCCCGACGCCGGCACCTACGAATCAGATCTTTTTGGATTAGAGGCACCTCCTCTAAGGCCATCTCGACCCCTAAGTCGCCTCTAGCCACCATCAAACCATCAGCTACGTCTAAGATTTGGTCCAAACGGCCTAAGGCTTGCGGCTTTTCGATTTTAGCGATCAAAAGGGGCGGGCTACCCACTCTATTTATAATCTCTTTAATAGGTTTTAGATCGTCTTCATGCCTAACAAAACTCATGGCCACAAAATCTACCCCAGCCTCTAAGCCGCACATTAGATCTCGCTTATCCTTTTCGGTAAAGGCCTGGATGCGCAAATTGGAATCGGGCAAATTAACCCCTTTATGGGCGCTAATGACCCCTCCCGTGAGCACTTCGGCTGAGAGGCCGTCGTTTTCACGGCGTAAGATTTTAAGCTCCAACGTCCCGTCGGCTAATAATATCCGGCTTCCCTCCTCGACATCTTCATTTAAATGAGGGTAATTAACCGTTAGCGAGCCGCTAGGGGCCTCGCCATCACCAATAACTAAACGCACCTTTTCCCCTGTTTCTAAGCGTCTCTCCGAAATAGCCCCCAACCTTATTTTAGGGCCCGAAAGGTCCTGCAATATACCCACCTCTCGACCTTCGTTGGCGGCTATCTTGCGAATAAGGGAGATCACTTCCTTATGGCCAGCGTGGTCGCCGTGGGAAAAATTTAATCTAGCCACGTTAAGGCCAGCGCGGATCATGGCGGTTAAGACTTGCTCTGAGGAAGAGGCTGGTCCGATAGTAGCCACTATTTTTGTCTTGCGCATATTAATCGGTTGGGGCATAATTTTCCTTTCTAGTCTGAGCGCTCGTTGGAGCCGTAATTTTTTAAGACCGCTGAGAATCGAGAACTACTAATTTTAGCCAGGGGCTTAGCCCCTAAAGCTAATTATAAAATAAAGGTATCTCAAAATAAATAACTGCCTTTTTTATTAAAAAGAACTTTTTTCTACATCAAGTTAATTTTTATTTAATTCTTTTAGCTTTTTAAGGCCCAAGCTGGCCCGGTAAGGCAATCAATTTTCCATGATAGCGCAAAGACACCAAATTATCTACTATCGGCCCCCAAATGCCTCGTAAGCCTAAAGAGAACCAATCAGCCTTGGTGGCCTGGGCCAGCTGCCTAGCCCCTGAAAACGTTTCCTCTCGAGCGCTAGAATCAGCGCTGGCTCAGGTCATAGAGCGCTTAAGGCTTCCAGAAGGTTTAATAGAAAAAATGACCGGAGTTGTGTCTCGCCGCGTCTATCCAAGCGGGTGGCCTATTGCCCAAGCGGCCGCGCAAGCCTGCGAAATTATTTTTAGTCAAGGTTTTGAGCGCTCTTTAATAGATAGCCTGTTTTCCGCTTCTGTTGGTCGAGATTTTTTAGAGCCCTCCACTGCCTCGGTTATCCAAGCTAATTTAGGCCTAGGGGCCCATTGTAAAAGTTTAGACGTCTCTAGCGCTTGCCTTGGCTTTATTGATTCGTTAGAACTAGCCTCGCTTAAAATAGCCGCAAAAAAATCAGAATACTCTTTAGTCGCAGCCGGGGAAAACAGCCGTTTGTTATTAGAAAATACCCTCTCCAACCTCTCCGAGCCTCAAATCACGGTTAAGGATTTTTTTAAAAATTTCGCATCCCTCACTTTAGGCAGCGGGGCTGCGGCCATGCTCGTAGGCCCGGCCTCTCGCCACCCTAAAGCCCCCAGGATTGTGGGCTCGGTTAGCCAAAGCGATCCTCAATCTAACCATCTTTGCCAAGGAGATTTTTCAGGCATGCAAACCGAGGCACCAGCCCTCTTAGAAGCTGGAGTTAAACTAGCCTTATTAGCCTTCCGCAAGGGGGCTACTCTGTTTGGTTGGGGGCCGGACTATTTCGACCTAATTATCTGCCATCAGGTTAGTAGGGTAAACACTGAGCGACTCTGCCAAGCCCTAGGCCTTGATTGGAAAAAAATAGTTAAAATTTATCCTAATTTCGGCAACATGGGGGCCGCAGCCGTACCATTCGCCTTCGATCTTGCCTCTCAGCGCTCTTTATTTGGTGCGGGTCATAAAATCTGCCTAATGGGCATAGGCTCAGGTCTATGCTGCTCGATGATGGAAATAGAGATTCCTAGCTAATATTTCTCAAGCAAATTTAATTTTTTTCGACTAAGCCTTGTTATTAAAAAAATAGTCTGTTTTAGGTGGCCCTCTCTTTGATTTTTCCCTTATTTACGACTATAACGCCTTTAGCCTTGGCCCTCGAACTGGCCTACCTGGCCACCCAAAAACCGAGTTATATAATTAAATCCCGAGCCCCAAGGCCATAAAGATAAAGCCGGAGAGCATTTAAGCGCTTTAAAGCCAATATATTAAAAAAATATCTTAAAATATATTGTTAATTATTTCGGCCAACAATGATTACAGAGCAAAAAGTCCCCTTTATCAATCCTTAAATTTGCAACATAGCCTTATTACTAGTTAATTTTTTAGACTATTTTGCTTTTAAGAGGATTTTGCGCTTCGATCAATAATTACTATGGATGTAACCGTTCACCAAGTCTTTTTTTCCCACGTTGCAGCTGGTAGCGACTTTGGAGTTGTAATTTAAGTTTTAGCATACGCTTTAAGATCTTAACCTTAGTTCTTTTGAGGTTTCTACTTAGCTCGGTGCTTCTACTATATAATTTAACTTTTATTAATGTTAAAATTACTAAGCTCCTATAGGGGGCTACATTGTTGCGGTTTCTGTCGTCCCTTTCAATAGGCTTGGCACCGCAACGTTCACTTTTGTGAACGGACACTTATGGACAAATCTTCTAGCCCGGCATCCGTAAATGGCGGCCCCAAAGCCTTAGCCCTTAAACCGGCCCTAATTTTAGCTGTGGCCGGAGGCCTACTCCAGACTCTAGCCTGGCCTAGGCCTAGCTTTTGGCCGCTGACCTTTGTCTGCCTCATTCCCTTGTGGCGCTCTATCATTGGCCAAAGGCGCAGCCGATCATTTTTAATTGGCTGGGCTTACGGTCTTAGCTTAAGCCTTTCTAGTTTTTACTGGGTTTCAGACGTTATGAGCGTTTACGGAGGCTTGGGCCCAGTGGGCGGCCTATTCATCCTTATATTAATGGCCTTATTGATGGGCCTTTATAAAGCCCTCTGGGCCTATCTTGCCCTTACAGCTATTAATTTAAGCTCTCAAACTACTTTAAAAAGACTTATAGGGCCGGCCCTAGGGGCCTTTTTGTGGCTAGCCTTTGATTGGTGGCAAAATATTCTTTTAACCGGTTTTAATTGGACTCCCCTAGCCGGCTCTTTAAGTGGTTGTTTACCGTTATTAGGCCTTAGTGACATTTTAGGCGTTTACGGCCTGGGCTTTTTGGTAGCCCTAATCTCTCTCTTAATCGCCTCAGTTTTATTTTCTAAACTAGATAAAAAAGCTGCTTTTCTTCAAATAGGAATCGTTTTATTTTTATTAGCTAGCCTTTGGGGCTACGGCCGCTATCGCTTGGCCTATTACGATGGTTTAAGCCAAGAGGCCGAGAAGGTCAGAGTCGTTTTATTACAAGGCTCCGTCCCTCAGGACGTTAAATGGGACCCTAACTTTAGAGACGAAGTGCTCAAAAGATACTCTAAATTAGTAACCCAAGCTAGAGACCAAAAGCCTTGGCTCATCGTCTGGCCCGAGACGGCCCTGCCGTTTATCTATGGCCTAGACATAGTCGAAACCCAGTGGCTCAAAGACCTTCTAGATCAAAGTCAAGATAACTACATTTTAGGCCTAGCCTCGGCCCAATATGATATCTCGGGGAGCTTAAGACTCTACAACCGAGCTCAATTAACTAAAGGGGCAGATTTTGGGGCTTATTACGATAAAGAGCATCTGGTCCCTTTTGGGGAATATATCCCTCTTAAACAATACCTGCCCATCCTAGATTGGCCTTTTTTCCAAAACATCATCGGGGCGGCGGGGGCCTATAGCCCTGGCCGCCGCAAGGCCCCCATGGAATTAGACGAGCAAAAATTCTCCCTACTTATCTGCTACGAATCTATTTTTCCCTCTCTTTCGCGTCAAAAGGTCTTAGACGGGTCCCAATTTTTGGTAATCACTACCAACGACGCCTGGTTTGGTGGCTCGGCCGCCCCTCTCCAGCACCTACGCCACGCCGTATTAAGAGCAGTCGAAAACCGTCGCCCCGTAGCCAGAGCGGCCAATAACGGCCTCTCAGCCCTTATTTTACCTAGCGGAAGGATAGTTAACCAAACCAAACAAGATGAAATTACAATCGTTTCCCTTGATTTACCTCTTATTGCCCCAAACAAATTACCACTGACTTTTTTCGTTAGCTTTGGTCATTTTCTGGCCCCCATAGCTGCGGCCGCAGCCTTAATCTACCTGATGTTCACGGTTATAACCGAGTGGCGAATCGAAAGACAAAAAAATAGACTGGCCAAAAAAAGAAACTCTAAGTAAATTTTTAAAAATAATTTAAGCTCGGCCAGAATTTTTTTTGGGGCCTTTATCTAAATTTTTTTTCAATAAAAATATACTTTTTCTATCTTTTTTGCTAAAGATAGTTATGTTAATTTGTTTTTATCGCTCATTTATATTTTCTAACCTGATTGTTACCCTCGCCTAGCCTGGTGGATATGTCTTGACAGTCTATGGATTTTATACTATTGTTTACTTTAAGCAATAGTGTTTGGCGGAACGCTATTGCTGTTAATATCGTGAATTTACCAAAAAAAATTATCAAGAACATTAGACCAATGACCAAAAACCTTTGGTCTATATGGGTTTTGAAGATTTTCTGATTACTTGGGCATTGTTTAAATGAAACAAATTAGTTACAAGGAGAAACTTTTTATGAGAACTAAGTTTTTAATGTTGGCCTTAGCCATGGCTTTGGTCTTCAGTACAATGGTACCTTCCATAGCTTCGGCTCAGATGTATGGAGAGACCTTGCACCTCAGTTTAATGGGCGGCTATTTGTTCCCAAACAACCGAATTAATGTTAGAAATGGCTTTGTGGCCGGGGTTGGCTTAGGCTACAACTTTAACCGTAACTGGGGTCTTGAGGCCTTCGGCTACTTTGCTCCCAACCTCAATGACGACAGATACGATGTCGTGCGTTATGACAACGACGTGACCATGGCCCGCTTAAGCGCTTTGTACCATTTTGACCTTAATTCCAACTTCGTGCCTTACCTTTCCTTGGGCGTGGGCGGTAACTGGATTAGCCGCGATAACCCCGGTTGGAATGACTACAGCTCCTTTGCCTTAACTGGTGGCATTGGCTTTAAGTACTTCTTTAACGAAGTAGTGGCCTTAAGGGTTGAAGTTAATGATTCTTATGGTTTTAGCTCTAAGCAAGGTAACCGCTTTAACGCCCCAATGGTTTCAGCTGGTTTGACCTTCCAGGTCGGTGCTCCGTCAGAGTGCATTGACTCCGACCATGACGGCGTCTGCGATGCCTACGATAAGTGCCCAGGTACCCCAGCTGGCTACAAAGTTGACGCTGACGGGTGCCCCATTACTGTAACCATCAATATGGACATTAAGTTCGACTTTGATAAGGCCGTGGTTAAGAAGAGATACCTTGGTGAAGTTCAAAAGGTAGCTGATTTCCTAAATAGCCATCCAGGCTCAGAAGCGGTTATCGAAGGTCACACTGACGCAGTTGGTAATGATGAATATAACCAAGAGCTTAGCGAGCGCCGGGCTAAGGCTGTCTACGATGTCTTAGTAAACGCCTTTGGTGTCTCTAGCTCTAAAATCCAGTGGGCTGGCTACGGTGAATCTAGGCCTATTGCTGATAACGAAACGGCTGAAGGTCGAGCTCTAAACCGCCGTGTAGTGGGCGTCTTCACTGGCTCCGACATTATTCAGTAAGCTGTTAATCATTAGAATTGTAGACCTTTACAAAAACCAGGGTCGAAAGGCCCTGGTTTTTTTTGGTTTTTTGCTAGCCGCTTTTTTTTCAGAAGCGCCAAAATTTTTAGTCCTTCAGGTGGAGATATAAGGCGCATTGGTTGGCGCTTTAAACATTTTCACAGCCGGATAGGCCGCACGCTCAATGCCTGTGGATTACATGACCCACAAAGCCTTCCGGTGTGCGTTCACAAATGTGAACGTTTAAGAGCCCGTTCACAAGAGAGATCGCTGCGGTGCCAAGCCTATTGAAAGGGACGACACATACCGCAGCAATGTAGCCCCCTATAGGTTAATTTCTCTATTTAGCCAAAGAAAGGCACCCATGCCCCCTGTCTGGGACATAGACCCGGTCCTCTTTCGCCTCCCCTTTGGCGATTTAGCTGTCCGCTATTACGGGATAATATTTTCCCTGGTCTTTTTCGGCGGATTTCTACTATTTCGCTGGCAATTAGCTAGGGCCGGTGCTGATGAGCTGGCTTATGATATAATACTCCCCGGCTTTATTGGGCTAGTCTTAGGTGCCCGCCTAGGCCACGTTTTTTTTTATAACTTCGACTTATTTCGCCAAAATCCCTCTTGGGTTTTCAGGATTTGGGAGGGCGGCTTATCGAGCCACGGAGCCGCTTTAGGCCTCTTTGGGGCTCTATTATTTCTCTCTAAATGGAAAAAAAGACCCTTATGGGATCTTTGCGACCGCTTTACTTTTTCCGCAGCCTTAGGCGCGGGCCTAATCAGGCTAGGTAATTTTTTTAATTCCGAGATTGTCGGCCGCGTCACTAATTCGTTCTGGGCTGTGCGCTTTCCCCGCTACGATGGTACTCCAGACGATTTAACACCCGCTCGTTATCCCAGCCAATTAGTCGAATGCGCCATGGGCCTATTTATTTTATTTGCTCTCTGGTTTTGCGATCGGGCCTTAGGCCGTGAAAAAAGACCCAGAGGAGCCTTATCGGCTTTTTTTTTGCTTCTTTACTTTTCCTCTCGATTTTTGGTTGAATTTATCAAAGAGCGTCAAAATATCGCCGACAATTTTATCCTCTCCCGAGGTCAGCTTCTCTCCCTGCCTGTGGTTGTATTGGCCCTTATTTTGCTATTTCGTACTCTAAAATCGACCTCGGCCAAAGCTTCGGCCGAGGCGGCGTCCGTCGCCCCCCAAACTAGCTCGACCGTGTTAGTAAAGCTTAAATCCCGCCCCGGACACAAATCAAAAACAAAGGCCGCCAAGAAACGAGGTCGCTAATGAAACTAAAAATTCTCGTTAGACTACCGATTATAATCTGGAACGGATTTGTCAAAGAAAGTCTGCGCATTTTTAAGGTCCTGCCTAAAAGGCTTAAGTTCACCTTTTGGGTTGTTTTTGTCTTTCAATTTTTCACCGCCCTCACCGAAACCTTCACTCTATTAGTCATTTCCCTCTTCGCCATGAGCGCGGCTAACCCGGAGGCGGCCATGAATCACTTCATGGTTAAGCCTATTTTGGACCTTATTCCGCCTCTAGCCGAGTATTGCGTAACACCTAGACGCATGGTGGCTTTTACCAGCTCTTTTATGATCGTCTTCGTCTTCATTAAAAGCTTGTTAACCATGATCACCAACCACCTGACCACGGTGTTTTCTGAAAAAGTTTCTTACTACGTGGCCAAGGAATCAATTAGACGTTATTTAAATAAAAATTATTATTGGCACCTTTCTCCGCAAAGCTCGGAGATTATGTATAAACTAACTAACCGCGCTCAACTATCGCAATTAACTATTTCATTGGTTCAATTACATTCTAATATTATATGCTGCGTCTTTCTCTTTACCAGCCTCTTTATCGCTCAGCCCCAATTGACTGTGGTGGTGGTCTTAAGTTTTTCCCTCTCTAGTATTATCCTCTATTCATCCATCCGCCGTAGCTTAGATAAAGCCGGTAAAATGGCCACCTCTACCTCTATCGAGGAAACGGTGACCATGACGGCCATGACCCGCGGCATTAGAGAAGTCATCACCTATCGCCAGCAAAACGTGGCCATGGATAAGATGTCGGCCGCCTCCGCTCGAGGGCTTCCGGCCAGGGCTCATCTGGCCTTTTGCTACACGGTACCCTCATTGGTAATGGAGTGCGTTGGCTTTAGCACCATTGGCGGTATGGTCATATACCTTTTATACCAGCACATACCCATGGAAGAAATCGTAGCCGCAGCTTCCATCCTTATGCTCACCGCCTGGCGCATACTTCCCGTGGTCACTAGAAGCCTAAGCATGGTGGTAACTATAAGAGGCATAAAGGATAGGGCCTTATCTTGTTTAGATCTCTTGGAGCACTTTATCAAAGAAAAAGTTTCGCCTGTGCCCGAGCCAGATCCTAATTTTAAGTTTACCAAAACATTAGAATTAATCAACGCTTCTTTTAATTATCCTAGCTTTACCGAAAAAGCCATAGAAGGAGTTGATTTAACCCTCAAGAAAGGTCAGAGTGTGGGGCTCATCGGCCCGTCAGGGGCTGGTAAAAGCACCCTAGCCTTGATTTTATCGGGTTTAACCCCCCCCACCGAGGGCCAATTTTTGGTCGACGGGGCCCCTTTGACGGCGGAAGGCCGCTCGGCTTATTTGTCTAAAATCGGCTATATACCTCAAAACCCATTAATTATGGACGGAACCATTGCCGATAACGTGGCCTTTAGCCGCTGGGGGCAAAGCTACGATCGAGAGGACGTAATCAAAGCTTGCTCTTTGGCTGCCATGGATTTTGTTTTAAACGATCTTACTACCCTTGATCGCCCCTTAAGTTCCAACGGGGCCACCCTTTCTGGAGGACAAGCCCAAAGGGTAGCCATCGCCAGGGCCTTGTTTTCTTCACCAGAGATAATAATATTTGACGAAGCCACCAGCTCCTTAGATCAGGCTAATGAAAATCACATCCGCTCGACCATCAACCGAATCAAAGGCTCTATCACCACTATCATCATTGCCCATCGCTTAACTACAGTTGAAGATTGCGACATCCTCTTTTGGATTGAGGAAGGAAAAATAAAGATGAGCGGGCCGCCGGATTATGTGCTGGGTATATACCAAGCCTCCTTAACTCCCAAGGTTGATGGGGCTCACGCCCCGGGCGGTTTTTTAGCCTAAATTTTGTAACAATTCAGGGGGTGATTTTACCATTGAACCTCCCCTTCAAAACCAGCTATTTAGACGGTAGATCGAAACGCAAAAAATCCCCTTTATCCGTCCTTAAATTTGGAACTTGTCCTTTAAGAGGTTTTTACGCTTCGATCATCATTCTATTATATAATTTTTCATACTTATGGTTATTGAAAGAATATGCCTTAGGAAATGAATTCTCTGAATTTAAATTTCTAATAGTCAGCATGACTAGCTCCAGCAATATTAATATAGGGCTATATTGTGTCATATAAGAAGGGCTGAAGTCAAGAACAAAATATATGCCATTTGAAAAAAATTATTGTATATGGCAGGACTAAAAT
>JAITQT010000263.1 GCA_031288745.1 Deltaproteobacteria bacterium | reverse complement strand
GCCTTCTCCGTTTCCATAATCGTCTTTACCCTCTGGGGTGCGGCCGAGATGTCGGATTTGGTAAGAGGCGCGGTCACATCCCTACCCAGGCACCAATGGGAGAGCGGCAGGGCCTTAGGCCTAAGCGAACCGGCCCTTAACCTTTACGTAATCGTGCCCCAGGCCGTCCGCCGGCTTCTCCCAGGGGTCATTAACCTAACTACCAGAATGATTAAGACCACTCCCTTTGTCTTTTTTATTAACCTTCCCGATTTAGTCAAAGTGGCGCAACAGATAGTCGAAGTGGCCGGCATGCGCGATAGAATGGCTAGCGTTTGGGTTTATGGCCTAATTTTTTTCATCTACTTTATTATCTGTTATCCGATTTCGTTATTTTCCCGCTACCTGGAGCAAAAATGGCAGAGCTGACAACTTGTTCAGATAAAGCCGAGTTAAATTCTGCAGCGGCGCTAAAGATAACCGCCTTACGAAAAAACTTCGGCGCTCTAGAAGTCTTAAAAGGCATTGATTTGGAAGTGGCCCAAGGAGAAGTGGTGGTTATTATCGGCCCTTCCGGCTGCGGTAAAAGCACTCTCCTTAGATGCCTAAACGGCCTTGAGTCAATCAATTCGGGCACAGTGGAACTTAAAGGCGAGCTAATATCAACCCCCACGACTAATTGGAGCCAAGTGCGCCAGCGCCTCGGCATGGTCTTTCAAAACTACGAACTCTTCCCCCACCTAAACGTTTTAGAAAATATACTCCTCGGGCCCTTAAAAGTTCAAGGGCGCAAACGCTCCGAAGCCATCGAGGAGGCTGAGCGGTGGCTAGAGAGAGTGGGACTAGTCGATAAAATCAATTCTTACCCTAGGCAACTTTCCGGAGGTCAAAAACAAAGGGTGGCCATCGTTAGAGCGTTGTGCATGCACCCTGAAGTTATGCTCTTTGACGAAGTCACCGCTTCCCTCGACCCGGAAATGGTTAGAGAAGTATTGGACGTTATGCTCAATCTTGCCAAAGGGGGCTTAACCATGCTCATCGTCTCCCACGAAATGGCCTTCGCCAAAGCCGTGGCTGACGCCATAGTTTTTATAGATTCCGGCGTCGCTCTAGAGATCGAACAGCCCGAAAAATTCTTTTCCGCTCCTTCAACCGAAAGGGCCAGACGATTTTTAAATATCTTTGAGTTTGACGAAATCCATAAAGAACGCCTTAACAACGTTTAACTCTTAAACTTTAATTAGGCTATAAATATATACCTCAATTGCTTTTCTTTGAAGAAAAGAGGAAAAAATGTCGACCATAAAAAAGGAGGGTTAATGAGCTTCTTTTTCGCTCATAGTCTTCTTAATCAGAAAAAATGAGTTCGGGCTAGCGCCTTAAATCAGGCTAAAACTTCGCCCTTAAACAGCATTTTAAGTTGAGATTAGGTATGTAGACGTTAACGAGCATAATCACCAAGCGGCTGGTTTTTACAAAAAAAACTTTAACTCGCAGCTTAATCCCTATCAACTATTACCCCTTAGACTTAAATACCCAGAGGATAACTATGAACGATAATTTGACACGCTGCCCCTGGGCGATGAAAGACCCGCTTTCCCAACATTATCACGACGCTCAATGGGGGAAGCCCTGCCGCGACGAACCTATGCTTTTTAAAATGCTGCTCCTGGAGGGCCAACAGGCAGGGCTAGCCTGGGTAACAATACTGCGCAAATGGGACACACTGTGCGCAGCCTTCGACAATTTCGACCCGGCCAAGGTCGCGCTTTACGATGATTTAAAAGTTGCCCAACTACTCTCAAATCCTGGGATCATACGCAACCGTCTCAAAGTCGCCGCCGCGATAGAGAACGCCAAGGCCTATTACAGGCTTTGCCAAAAATACGGCTCGCTCGATCGCTATATTTGGAGCTTTACCGAAGAGAAACCCATCGTCGGCAGGTGGGAAACGATGGCGCAAATTCCGGTTAAAACAGCGCTTTCAGATAAGATAAGCCTTGAATTAAAAAAATTTGGCTTTAAGTTCGTCGGCAGCACGATAGTTTATTCATGGCTTGAGGCTATCGGAGTGGTCAATGATCATATATTGGCCTGTTCATTTAGGTAAGCAGAGCTTTCCTAGATAAATTGCTAAAAAAAGGGGACTTATAAAAGCCTCTCACTATAAGGCCAAAACGAGGGAACAGTTCACAAGGCCTCTTCAAGACTTTATTTTCCTCTTCCCCCTCAACTGAAGATAAGGCCTAATATGACTAATGGTTGGCATTTTAGTGGATCACTTTTAAATGAGCGAAATTCTCTATTTTGGTATACTTTTCTTTGAGCGCTTTCATCCTTGAAGAGTAATTATGAAAACACTTATTTAACTTATGAAACTTAAAAAAAAGCGCGGGATAAGTTTTTTCTTAGAGAGCTAAAATTATCTTGACTAGCTTCGATATTAGTTTATTGAACCACCCAAAAAAAACATCTTGACAACGTAGGCTATTTCTTTCTATTATTAGCTCAACCGCCTTGGTGAGAAAAATATTGGGAAAGTTTTAAATTTCTTTCCGTATCCATTTGTCGTTTTTAAATTTTTACTTATATCGGTTTATCGTATATCTGAAGACCGAGAAGCTTTTTGCTTCTCGGTCTTTTTTTTTCGCTTGCAATTAAAATTATCTTCCTTTGCCGCGTGTCCGTTCTCAAATGTGAACGTTTAAGGGCCCGTTCACAAATGAAAACGTTGAGGTGCCAAGCCTATTTAAAGGGACGACACCTACCGCAACAATGTAGCCCCCTATAGGAGCTTAGTAATTTTAACATTAATCAAAATTAAAATATATGGTTGGAGCAAAGAGCTAAGTAGAAACCTCAAATGAACTAATGTTAAGAACTTAAAGGTTTACTAAAACTTAATTACAACTCAAAAGTCGCTACTGCCGCAACGTGGAGAAAAAAGACTTGGTGAACGGTTGCTTTGCCTCTAAATATAGCTAAACAAAAAAAACTCCAAACACTGAATTAACACCCCGCCGCGCTTTCACTAGCCGGCGATATTCATAGGCTAAACTAAAACTCCCTTCCCCCCTCTCGGTAGGGAGCAGCCTAAAAAAAGAGGTACAAAATGCCTAAATTTGTCTTTACCCTCTTCACCGCTCTAACCCTAATGCTCGCCTTTAGCGCCAATTCTCTATTTGCCGTTGAAATCACCAACGTTTCCTACGATCCGACCAGAGAATTCTACGATGAGTACAACAAGGCCTTCCAAAAGTATTGGCAGGACAAAAAGAAAGAAGAGGTGACCATCATTCAATCTCACGGTGGCTCCGGTAAGCAAGCTCGGGCCGTCATCGAGGGCAACGAGGCTGACGTGGTCACCTTAGCTCTTGCCTATGACATCACGGCCATCGCGGAAGCGGGCCTAATAAAAAAAGACTGGCAAGAGAAATTGCCTAAAAACAGCTCGCCCTACACCTCGACCATAGTCTTTTTAGTCCGCAAGGGAAACCCCAAAAACCTTAAAGATTGGGGTGATCTGGCTAAAGATGGCGTGGGCATCATCACCCCCAACCCCAAAACCTCGGGAGGGGCCCGCTGGAACTACCTAGCGGCTTGGGCTTGGGCTGATAAAGAATATAACCATGATAGAACTAAGATTATCGAATATATCACTAAAGTCTTTAACAATGTTTTGGTCCTTGATAACGGCGCAAGAGGCTCAACCAACACCTTCGTTCAAAACGGCCAAGGCGATGTCTTATTAGCCTGGGAGAACGAGGCCTTTTTAACCCTAAAGCAAGAGGGCGACAAATACGAAATCGTCACCCCCCCCACCTCCATCCTAGCTGAGCCTCCGGTGACAGTGGTCGACGAAGTAGTTGATAAGAGGGGCACTAGAGAAATCGCCACTGAATATTTAACCTTTCTTTATTCTGACGAGGGCCAGCGTCTGGCTGGGAAGCATTTTTACCGACCCAGCAATCCCGAAATCCTTAAAGAGTTTGGCAATCAGTTTGTTTCCACTCAGTTAATCACCATCGATAACCCGCTCTTCGACGGCTGGGAAAAGGCTCAAAAAGAGCACTTTACTGATGGTGCCATTTTTGATCAGATCTACGTTAAAAAGTAACCTCCTTTAAGCGACCCAGCCCTTATAGGGCCGGGCTGGAAAGAAGTAATGAGCGTATCAAAAAAGGTACTCCCCGGCTTTGGTTTAACTATGGGCCTAACTATGAGCTATCTAAGCTTTATAGTCTTAATACCTATGTTTTCCTTAGCCCTAGAGGCTGCGGAAGTCGGCTGGGCAGGCTTTTGGAAGGCCATAACTGACCCTAGAATTATAGCTAGCTACAAAGTAAGTTTCGGCTGCTCTTTTATCGCCGCCTTGATTAATGCTATCTTTGGGACGATTATGGCCTGGGTCCTTACGCGCTATCGCTTCCTCGGTAGAAGGATTATCGACGGGCTTATTGAACTTCCTTTCGCTCTTCCCACGGCCGTGGCCGGCATAGCTTTGACCGCTTTAACCGTTGATAAAGGCTGGATAGGTAAACCACTAGCCGAGCTTGGTATAGCAGTGGCCTACACTAGAGTGGGCATAGTAGTGGCCTTAACTTTTATAACTCTACCTTTCGTCGTCCGTTCGGTCCAACCCGTTTTAGAGCGCCTCTCCCCCGACTACGAAGAGGCCGGCCTAGTTTTGGGGGCCTCAAAACTCAAAATCTTTTTTAAAATAGTTTTTCCAGAAATTAAACCAGCCGTTTTGACCGGCTTTTCTCTAGCCTTCGCCAGGGGTTTGGGGGAATACGGTAGTGTCATCTTTATCGCCGGCAATAAACCTTTAAAAACCGAGATAGCCCCTTTGATGATCGTCACTCGTCTAGAAGAATTTCTCTACGGTCAAGCCACGGCCGTGGCCTTGGTCATGCTCACGGCCTCCTTTATCATCATGTTTTTGATAAACCGCCTTCAAATTAGGTCGGCCACCTTCTGTGAGGGCTAAGCGGTGAAAAATACAAACTCTATCGGCCAAGCCTTACCCAACGCATTTCAACCAAACCTATGGGGAAGAAGGTTTTTAATCGTTATTACCACCCTCTTCGCCCTAACTTTTTTGGTGGCCCCGCTGGTAGTGGTTCTCACCCGCGCCTTCGAGTACGGCTGGTCACCTTTTTGGAAGGCAGTCACCGAGATTTACACCGTTAAGGCCTTGCGCCTTACGGCCCTAACCACCGTATTAGCGGTCACTTGTAACACATTATTCGGCCTTTGCGCTGCTTGGGCCTTAACCCGCTTCCAATATAAAGGTCGAGGTTTTCTGATAACCTTAATCGATCTTCCTTTCGCAATCTCGCCCATTATCGCCGGGTTAATCTTTATTCTTACTTACGGCCGCCTCGGTTGGCTACACCCCTATTTGGTCGATTGGCAGCTAAGAATAGTCTTCAATGTGCCAGGGGTGGTTCTAGCCACTATATTTGTCACCTTACCGTTCGTGGCTAGAGAGATCGTTCCAGTATTAGCGGCTCGAGGCACTGACGAAGAGCAAGCGGCGGTTTTAATGGGGGCCGGTTTTTTTACTGTTTTTTTTAAGGTTACCTTTCCCCATATCCGCTGGGCCTTGGTCTATAGCTTGATACTTTGCGCCGCTAGGGCCATGGGCGAATTCGGGGCCGTCTCGGTGGTTAGTGGCCACCTAAGGGGTAAAACTAACACCTTACCTCTCCACATCGAAATACTCTATAACGAGCATAAATTTTCAGAATCCTTCGCCGTTTCGACCATCTTGGTGGCCACCTCCGTCATCATCCTCACGGCCCGCAACGTTATTGAACAATTGGCTAAAAAAGAGGACGAATCCAATGTATTTAGAAGTTAAAGGCCTTGAAAAAAAATTCGGAAATTTTAAAGCCTGCGACCAGGTTGACTTCGCCCTCGAAAAAGGGGCCTTAGCCGCCCTTTTGGGGCCCAGTGGGAGCGGTAAAACCACAATTTTAAGAACCATAGCCGGCTTAGAAAACGTCGATAGCGGAGAGATAGTTATTGATGATAAAAGAGTTAACGAGCTGCCAGCTAGCCAAAGGGGCATAGGCTTTGTCTTTCAAAACTATGCCCTTTTTCGCTATATGAACGTTTTCGATAACATCGCCTTTGGTCTTAAGACCCAAAAACAACCTAAAAACATAATCCAAGAGCGGGTCGAAGAACTCTTAAACCTCGTCGGCCTTACCGGCCTGGAAAAACGATACCCCTCTCAGCTAAGCGGAGGTCAAAAACAAAGGGTGGCCTTCGCCAGAGCCTTGGCCCCCTGGCCGCGGATATTATTACTAGATGAACCCTTTGCGGCTATAGACGCTAAAGTTCGCAGAGAGCTAAGAAGCTGGTTAAGAGAGACCATCAGTAAGCTAAAGATAACTTCTATCTTCGTTACCCACGATCAAAGCGAAGCCATAGAAGTGGCCGATCTAATAGTAGTCACTAATCATGGCCGGGTCGAGCAGACCGGAAGCCCGCTCGAACTATACCGCTCACCAGCCACGCCCTTTGTGGCTAGTTTTATTGGAGAATCGACCATCCTTAGCGATTATGGCTGCCTAAAAGGCTTTAACAAGGCCCCCAAAGGGGCCGTCTGCGCGGTGAGACCCGAGTTTATTCGCCTCTTTTCCCCAAACGAGGCTATCCAATACGAAAACTGCGTCCAAGACGGGCTGGTGGAAAGAGTCTCTTTTAGAGGCAACGTTTTAGAAGTCAAGGTTAGAGTGGGCGACTTTTCTTTAGTAACCGATTACTCACTGGAGCGGCCTCCTATCTCTTTAGGCGATAAAGTCAAAGTGCTTATTTACCGACTCTACGCCTTCGAAGGCGTTACCCAGGCTAGGTTAGTTTCTAACGACGGCTTAAAAAGCCAAAATAACGGCTATAATTTTGAGATATAGTGCTTCTAGGCGATATCTACGCTTTGTTGGTGCCTACAACATTTACGGCTATGTTATTCACCTAGGCCTATACATCAAAGGGCTCTTAGGTTTTTGTAAATCGAGAGCAACCGAAAAAGATCCAAAAGAAAGAGGGCCATCTCCTTCAGTTCTGTTGGGTGCGCCGCCGCTTACTACCATCCTAAGCCTACGTTTATATATGACGATAGGGCGGCTATAGGACGAGCTGTCTAGTCCTGGTTGGGATGGGCCCAACATTTTAGACAGTAAAATCAAGCATAAGGATAAGCAGACCATTAAGATGGAAGGAGCTATGAACCCCTAAAACCATTGCTCTAAAAGGCTCTAATTAAATGAACACTTTTTCTTAGCCTGTAAGTTGAGTACGTTAAGAAATCAGAGTGTTAGAGAGCCCTTATTTTGATGGAAAAATTTTTATGGATAATTTTCCGCTCACCCCAGAAAGAGCTCAACCTATGTGTTTACTGAGTTTTCCCCAAATTATCTTGAATAGCTCCGGGGTAAATTACAATAAAAAAAGATAACATTTTTTTCTCTCTTGTCTTAGGCCACCTATGCTGCTAACATAACCAGCGTCTAAGCGTCACAAAATTTTAGGCTAAAACGGAATTGTCGCCATTTAAAATAAATAAAATCATCTCTGACGTCGTTGTTATCGGTGGCGGGACCGCAGGCTGCCGGGCGGCGGCCGATTTATCTTCTTTTGGCTTTAGCGTAACTTTAGTCGAAAAGGCCAATATAGAGCGCTCAGGCTGCCTAGCCGCGGGGATCAACGCCTTAAACGCCTATGTGGGCTCGGGCCGCGAGCCAGGCGATTACGCCCAATACGCTCTAAACGACGCCCATGGCCTTGCCCGCTACGACTTACTTTTAAGCCTTAGCCAGCGCTTAAATGCTCAGGTCAAATACCTAGAAGATTTGGGCTTAACCATCCATAAAAACCAAGACGGCTCTTACGCCCAAAGGGGCTGGCGCAACGTAAAAATTAACGGAGAAAACATCAAGCCCCTTTTGGCCAAAGCGGCCAGAGACTCTGGTAAAGTTAATATCCTAGAACGAACCGCAGCATTCTCCCTTTTAACCGACCAAGCTAGAGCCGTGGCCTTAGTCGCTTTTTCTCATCGCGACTCAACTCTTCACTTAATCCAGGCTAAAGCCTTTATTTGTGCTACCGGCGGCGCGGCCGGTATCTATAAGCCCAATAACCCTGTCTCTGCACCCAACCAAGGCTGGTACTGCCCCTTTAATTCCGGCGCTGGTCTGGCCATGGGACTTTGGGCCGGAGCAGAGGTCACCACCTTAGAGATGCGCTTTGTGGCCTTAAGATGCCAAGATTCTATGGCCCCCACAGGCTCTTTAGCTTTAGGGGCCGGGGCTAGGCAGATAAATCGTTTGGGGCAAGACTACGAAGCGAACTACGGCTTAACCACCTCCCAAAGGGTCTTAGCCGCCTGCAAAGAAATTGAGGCCGATAGGGGCCCGTGCCTACTTTCGGCTGCCGCCAATAGAGAAGAAAGGCTTGAAATATACCGTTCATATCTTAACATGAGCCCCTCGCAAACCCTTAAGTGGCTTGAGCATGACGACCCCTTTGATAAAGAGAGCCAAACAATCTGGACCGAACTCTCCTCTTCAGAACCATACGTTAACGGCGGACACACGGCCGGGGGTTTATGGGTTGATGAAAATCGGCGCTCTACTATTAAAGGCTTATGGGTAGCCGGAGATGCGGCCGGAGGAGCGCCCCAAAAATACGCTACTGGGGCCTTGGCCGAAGCAGAGATCGCCGCCCTAGACGCAGCTGATTTTTTAGATAAGAGTAAAAATGGAGCCCAGCCTAATCAAGAAACAATAGAACGATTATTCCTCTCAATTTCCCTTAAACTTAAATCCTATATCGGCCGCAATAAGGCCCCCCTAAACACCTTAAATCTAGATGAGGCCCTTTGGGAGATAATGGATAGATACGCCGGAGGCTCCGGGGCCCACTACCGCTATAGTCTTGCTAGCTTAAATCAAGCTGAACAGAAAGTCTCGAAGTTAGCCATTTTGGCTGATAAAGTTATGGTTTCTAATGCGGAAAAGCTACCAAGATTATTTGAGTTAAAAGAGAAAATCACTATAGCTAGCGCTTTAATCGCCCATATGAGAGAGCGCCGCGAAACTCGCTGGCCTGGCTTTGGCCAGTACCTAGATTACCCTTTGATAGATGATTCGATGAGTGTTTTTATTAATTCTCGCCTAGTCGGCGGTCGCCTAAAAATAATCCATAGGCCTTTAAAAGACTTCTCTGTTAATCAATGGTTGTCCTTTTGGTCATAACGGAAGTGAACTCCCTCTACCTTAAAGTGGACCGGCTTCTACTGGAGCCGGATAGGTCACCAGACTAAGTTTATAAAAATAAGCTACGTTGATAATATCAAGACACCTGGAATTGTCGCCTCAAATTTAGGCTCTCTATCGCAATAAGTTAAAAGCTCTTCTGCAGTAGGAGCGAGGCTTATAACCTCAGCTCGAAAAGCCAAAAAATCATCTTCAACATTGTCGAAAATCTTGTTAGCTAAAAACGACAAGATGGGCCTGACCAGTTAATAACTTTAGAAAAAGAGAGAGCAATTATTTACCTATTTTTTTATAAAATTTTTATTTTTGTATTTTTACTCAACCAGCATTTTTTTACTTAAAAGCTAAAACTTTCTTTTTTATGCCTTAACTGGGCTTACTTTTATTAACCGCTTTTGCTCGCTTCAAGTTGGCTTACAAAAATTTACATAATCATTGATAGGTCTTACTTCTTTAATTCTAATCATTTATTATGACTTCTTAGATTCTTGCTTGGCTCATTTGCAGGGGAAATTTTACTATCATATGTCCGTTTTTTTTGATAAAGATATCTGCCAAGGCTGCGGCGAGTGCCTTTCGGTCTGCCCGGGCGATCTAATTGCCTTAGATGGAAACTCTAAAGCCTATCTCCCTGAGCCAAGGCGTTGTTGGAGCTGCGCGGCTTGCCTAAAAAAATGCCCCTTTTCTGCTCCCGCTCTTTATTTGCCCCCGGCCTTAGGCGGACGAGGGGCTTTTTTGACCGCTAAACGCCTGGGGGAAAAAACCCTTTGGACCTATAACGGCCCCGAGGGGACCAGATTTGAGCTTACCTCTGATTCTAACAAGACCACTGGATATTAGTCATCTCTTTTTTAAGTTTTAAAATATCGCTTTTTTGGTATAACAATGAATCATCTTCAAGCCCTCGAGGCCTATAGTATTTTCATCCTTAGAGAGGCCTACAAAAAACTAGGCCGCCTGGGCCTTTTGTGGTCCATCGGCAAAGACTCAACCGTCCTTTTGTGGCTGACTAAAAAGGCCTTTCTGGGGCACTGCCCCTTTCCCTTCGTCCACGTGGATACTAGCTACAAGATCCCCGAAATGATTATTCACCGCGATAAAGTGGCTAAAGAAATGGATCTTGAACTTATAGTCCACCAAAACGTCTTGGCCTTAGAGAGCGGCATGGGCCCCGACAAGGGCCGCCTAATTTGCTGCAAGGCTCTTAAAACCGACGCCTTAAACGAGGTAACCAAAAAATACGGATTTGACGGTCTCATAGTGGGCGTACGGCGTGATGAGGAGGGCTCGCGCTCCAAAGAGCGCATCTTTTCCGAGCGAAATCAAGACGACGAATGGGATTACGCTAATCAGCCCCCGGAGCTTTGGGGGCAATTTAAGACCGAGTTTCCCAGAGGGCACCATATTAGAGTTCACCCTCTCCTTCAGTGGAGCGAAATTGATATCTGGCGCTACGTTGAAAACGAGGGCATAGAACTAATAGATCTATACTTTGCCAAAAACGGCCAACGCTACCGAAGCCTGGGCTGCGCCCCGTGCACTGGAAAAATAGAGAGCCAGGCCACCAGCGTTAGCCAGATAATTAACGAACTTGAAAACACTTCAGTAAGCGAAAGAGCCGGCCGCGCTCAGGACCAGGAAGACGCCTATGCTATGCAAAAACTTCGCCGCGACGGTTACATGTGATGAATAACCAAAATAAATCTTTTCAGACTAGAGAAAAACTAAAACTTGTCTTTACTGGCCACGTTGATCACGGTAAATCCACGGTTATCGGGCGCTTGCTCTTAGATTCAGGGGCCTTACCTCAAGGGGCGGTCGATAAAATAAGAAGGGTTTCCGCCGAAACTGGTCGGCCCTTTGAGCTAGCCTATCTCCTAGACGCTTTCGAAGAAGAGCAGGCTCAGGGCATTACCATTGACACTACCCAGCTTCAGTTTAAGACTGCCTTCAGAGACTATGTCATTATCGACGCCCCGGGCCATAAGGAATTTTTAAAAAACATGATCTCTGGGGCCTCCGACGCCGAAGCAGCCTTTTTGGTGGTTGACGCCGAAAGGGGGCTAGAAGAGCAATCTAAGCGACACGCTCACATGCTAGCCCTATTGGGCCTTCAACAAAGCGCCCTAATTGTTAATAAGATGGACCTAGTGGGTTTTAGCCAACAAGTTTACCAACAAACCGTCGAGGCGGCTCGGTACTTTCTCTCAAGCCTTGGCTTAAAGCTATCAGTGGCCGTGCCCCTTTCGGCCTTAATGGGCCTTAACGTTACCGTTAAGGCCCCTGAACTTTCTTGGCACGATGGCCCCACGCTTTTAGAGGCCTTAGATAGTCTAAAAAAATCAGGCCACAGCCATGAAGCCCCGCTGAGGCTGCCTATCCAAGACGTCTTTAAGTTTGACGATCGAAGGGTTTTGGTCGGGCGAGTGGAGAGCGGTCAAATAGCCGTGAGCGATTCCATTGTTATTTCACCGGGAGGAAAAACCGCCCAAGTGGTCTCTTTAGCCTCTTGGCTACCTCGCGATCAAAAAACAAAGGCCGAAACCGGAGAATCTGTGGCCGTGATAATATCGGAGGATTTTTTTAACCGCCGCGGAGAAATTGTAAGCCGTATAGAACGAGCCCCCAAAACCGTTAACCGCTTTAGGGCCTCAATTTTTTGGATGGGCCGCCGGCCCCTTAAGGCCGAGCGTCGCTATAAGCTTAAGCTCTCCACGGCTGAAAGCGAGTGCGAGATTGTCAAACTTTTTAACCTTATCGACTCTTCCACTCTTAAGCCTCTCCAAGCTCAAGGTGAAGTGGGCTTTAACGAAGTGGCGGAAGTTGAAATATCACTTCAAAAAGAGCTAGCCTTAGATTTGTTTTCCCAGTGCCAAGCTACAGGAAGGTTCGTTTTAGTCGACGATCTCGACGTGGCCGGCGGAGGCATCGTAACTTGGGCTGAAGATAAACCCCAAGTTAAGGCCGGCTTCGTTCATGGCGAGCTTAAGGCGCGTTGCGAGCTGTTTCAGGAGTACTTCTACGATCTTGACCGCATGACCTTTAATAAAATAGAATCGTCCGTGCCCTTCTACGCCGTGGGCGACCCGGTGCCCCTTTCGGGCGAAAGTTACCTCTACCCCGAATTTTTCGATATCGTCATTTTTAGAGATCAAATTGTGGTTAAGATCAGAGATGGCTTAGTCGGCGCTCTCTCGCCCTTTTCAGAATACCGCTACGAGGGCTACCCTCTGGTTAACGGCCGAGGTTTTGCGGTTAAGGTCAATTCGGAAGACGATTGGCTAAAATTAAATAACGAACTTTTGCTAATAAATAATAGAGAACGTGCGGTCGGCCCAGATGAAAAGTGGCTCGACTTTAACGTTTACCGCCGTATTCGCTTAGGCCGTGACCGCCACCTATAAGGGAGGGGTTGCTTATTTTTTCTCACTTTTTTTATCTCCAGGGAGGCCTTCTAGTCTTTATGAGTATTGATTACAAAGCGCTTAAAAATGGCGGCTTTATGCGCCAAAAACAAAAAAATAATTTTTCCCTACGCCTCAAGGTAGTGGGGGGGGCGTTAACTTCCGATCAATTAAGGACCATCGCCGACGCAGCCGATAAATTCGGCCGTCAAGGGGTTCATCTCACTAGTCGCCAGGGGCTAGAAATTCCCTTCGTTAAACTTAAACAAACCGAAGAAATCAAAGAATTTTTAACTCAAAACGGAGTTAGCCCAGGTGTCTGCGGCCCTAGGGTCAGGACGGTCACCGCTTGTCAAGGTGAAAAGATCTGCCCATCCGGTTGTATCGACACTTTCTCCCTGGCTAAGGCCATCTCGGATCGTTATTTTGGCCGTCAATTGCCTCACAAGTTTAAATTCGGAGTCACCGGCTGCCAAAACAACTGCCTGAAGGCCGAGGAAAACGATCTGGGCATTAAGGGCGGCTACGAGATAGAATATTCGAGCGATAATTGTTCTTTTTGCAGCGTCTGCGCCAAGAGCTGCCGGACGGGGGCCATTAAGGTCAAAGACAAGAAATTTGACTTTAACCAAAAAAAATGCAATTACTGCGGGCGCTGCGCCAAGGCCTGCCCTGCCAACGCTCTAAATGGAAAATCGATTTACCTACTAAGCTTTGGCGGCCTTTTCGGTAACCGCATTGCTCAAGGCCGCCAACTTTTCCCCCCAGTTAACGACAAAAATAAACTCTTTAAAATCTTTGACGCCGCCTTGGATTTTTTTTCAGCCCACGGTCATCCGGGCGAAAGATTTTTAACGACTATTGAGCGCGACGGTTGGGACCAGCTAGAATCGTGCCTTAAGGTAGCCGCTGTTTAAGAGAGTAATCTCTTCTCAATGCGTTTCAAAAAAATAGCCCTGAAGGCCGGGCTTAATTTGACAGCTGGGGTCTTTTTTTCTCTTTGGGAAAAAGGGCCCCCTTTGTTTTTTGTAACTGTTCACAAGTCCTTCCAGGAGGCCTAATCCGAAGTTCCCTCGCGAAAAGAGTAAACGATTGAAATATATGGACAAATTTTTTTTATATACCCATACGTCCTTAAATTAATAGCTTATTATTTAAAGTTAATATCAATTTTATATACCCATAACACCATTTATCTCTATACTTTAAGTTTTAATATAGAAGTTCGTATTACATAGCTATTTTTTAGTCTTGACTTTTTGGTTTCATCGGCGTATCCTTGA
>JAITQT010000038.1 GCA_031288745.1 Deltaproteobacteria bacterium | reverse complement strand
CAGTAAAACCTTTTTTTCTTTCGAATGACATTCGTTCCTCCTGGGAAGTAAGATAATTAAATAAAATAAAAGCTATTAATCATCTAAAGTTTAAATTTTAATACATGAAATAAAATAATTAAATCCTAAGGGTTTTTAAGCTTAATCCTATGATTCCTAATCATTTGGCTGGTTTTAAAAAAATAACTAAATCACTTTAATCAAAAATAGAAAAAATAATAAAAAATTTTATCCAAAAATGTAAACAAAGCCAAAAAAAACTTTTGAAAATTTTTTCAAACTTTCATCAAAAAAAAAACATTGGCCTTCTGAAAAAAAACTAAAAATTTAGCATAGTTACACCAACGCCTCAAAATAGAAACTCAAAGGTTGCTCTGGTTAGAGCTTTAGAGCCATTTTGTAAATAGGCGAAAAAACTAATAAAATTAGCTTAAGAAACATGTTTAAATATTAACATAGTTTTATCAACAGCGCAAGTTTTTTTGAAATTTTTTTTGAATAATACTTAAAAAATTTTATTAGCAAACTACTCCAGCTCCCTTTTGCCAGAATTTACTCTCCCTTCGAAATTAAAAGCCTCTCCTAACCCACCTCGAACTCTTTTTTCTAGCCCCCCTTTAAAAAATCCCTTACCCCTTTTATTAAGCCCAGACGGTCGTTAAGTAGTCCTTCCTTCGACGGCACGGTTTTAGTGGAATTAATTTTTAAACTTTATAAAATAAAAGTCTTTAAGGCTTATTCTAGTTAATTTATTATTTAATAATACTTTATTGTACCAAAATATAAATATTTTTTTTAATCATTAGTTTTTAATTTTATAAACAGTTAATATAGGTATTATAAATAAAAATACTGTTATTTCTCCTTATAAGTACTTTAGGCATATAACTATGCATCAGCCAAATGATTAGGAATCATATATTTGGCTGGCTTATATTTTTAAAACGTTCAACATAAATTATTTTATTTTGCAATAACATAACAGTAATATTATAAAATTAAAAATTTTATAATTTATTGAAATAACATAAAAAATAAATTATATAATTTTATAAAAATTTCATATTTATTGAATAATCTTGAAACTATTATTTTTAACCCAAGCAAGCATCTTGGCAATGACTTCACTATGGTAATATTAGCTATAGAGGCTATAGTATACGCTTACAAAACTATACCAAAATAGTTTACTGCGCTTAGATAACTATAAGCCGCTAAATAAAATTTAGAAACTATTCGCTGCTTAACTTGTTCCCAGTCTACGTTTAAAAAACCTCATTCGCTTAATGCGTTTTGTTGGCCTTATCGAATTGGCTGGCGGCTGTTAATGTCTTCAATGTTAAAACCAAGTTAATTAGGATTTATAAATATATAAATTATATTTTTTCGCCTTAGTTTTTGACCTTCCTTTTCTTAATCACGCCTACTTTAATTAAACGGTAACACCGTTGGCTTACACTCACCAAACAATCTTCTTTTCTTGAATACTATTTTTTTAGTTATAATTATCCAAATTATCCCGTTTATGGTTATTTTGGATATAATCAACGTCTATAGTTCGACCGGCTCGTTGGGAGATGGACCGAGTCATCGGGCTATTTCTTTTAATTAATTTTCCCGCCTCAGAGTGCGGCTTCAACTAGGAGGCCCTTTAGGGCCTTGTAACTTCGAGATGGGGTCGCGAAGGGTTTCGCGATTTTTTATTTTCGAAGGTTTGGATTTATTCCTTATATCGTCCTATGGCCGCTAGAACAAGGCCAGCCGTTATCCAGCTTGACGCGCCTTAGGCGAAGATTTAAGATTTCCTTAGTGCAATTTGTCTCTTGAAACTTAAGCTAAAAAATCCTTAGGCGCTAATAGATTTTTAGGATGTTCGAGCCACTATTGACCATAGAGTTTACCGGCTTATTTTTTTTATTTGCCTCTAATACTATTTAAGGCCACCTCATGTCACGTAAAACTGATTTACCCGCTTGGCGACTTTTCCTTATTTTTTCTATTTTATTTCTTTCGATTTTAGCTATATTCCCTTTTACGACTCGATTACGAGCAGCTCTTAAGCCGGTGACTATATTTTCGGCTCTTACTGCTACTTCAGCCCAACTGCCTCTTTTAGGGGCCATTAAAGATGGCTGGCCGGGAAGGGATGTTAAAATCGAATGGTGGAAAAACTTAGACGAGCTTAGGTCGGTGGTTTTATCAGGAAAAGGGGAGATCTGGGTGGGGCATCTTGAGACCTTCGCTAGGGCCGCCGCTAGGGGTGCCCCAGTCAAATTGTCTTCGGTCACGGTTTGGAGAAAATTTTATTTTATTTCGGCACCCTTAAGTTTCGACCCTGGCGGCCCTGAAAGATATCCCAATAGCGTCGAGGAACTTCTCGATTGGGCGTCTAAAAGAGAGCTGGTCGTTCCAATGGCCCCTCAAAACAGTCCGGCCGAAGGTCTTTTAAAAAGCCTAATCTCCAAAGTAGGTCATCCGATTTTAAGTCAAGGCTTAGCCCCTCAACAATTGTCTCTCGAGCTAATTGAAGCCCGTCGTCCTTTTGGCCTGATGCCCGAGCCTTTGGCCTCTCAAGCGGCCCTTAAAAGCGAGCGGCTTAAAATCATCGGCTCTTTGGAAGAGTTTTACTCTTCTCATTTCGGAGGACAGGGTTTAATCCCCCAAGCGGGAATAGCTGTAAACTTGAATTTTTATAATCTAGACCCTGGGTTAACCTATAATTTGGTAGCTTTAATGAGTAAGTGGGCCCAAAAGATTACCGACCAAGGCTCTCTTGCGGCCATAGAACTCCTCCCGCTGCAAACGCAGGAGGCTTTGGGGCTTGAAGTTTTAAAAGCTTCTTTAACTCGCGAACCCATCTTAGCTCGACCGACTTGGGAGGTCAAAAGCGAAATCGATTCCTTTTTGCGTTTATCCGCCCGCGAACTCTACCAAAATAGCGCTTCTGGCCCGCCGAATACTTTTTTCTTGGCCCCTCGATGATAAAGCCCTCCCCAACCGATAAGGGTAGTAAAAACCTTTTATCGGAAAAGATTTCCTCGCTCGCGCCTTATCTCTTCTGTTTGGTCTTGTGGGCCGTGTTTTTAGGGTTTGCCAACTTAATCGTCGGCTCGGCCTTGGCCCCTGGACCCTTGGTGGTCTTAAAAAAACTTTGGGAGCTTATAGTTAGTGGGCAAGCCCCTATGGAAATGGCCGTGACTGTCTCTCGAGCGCTATTGGGTGCCTTTCTGGCTAATTTAGTAGGGGTCCTTTTGGCCTTGCCGGTGGGCCGAAGCCTCTGGGCTCTTAAATTGACTAGCCCTTTGGTGGCCGGCCTCCAATCATGTCCACCGGTGGTCTGGGTCGCTTTGGTTATGGTCTGGGCCGGAACAGGCTCTTGGACACCTGTTGTTACCGTCTTTGCCGCGACCTTGCCTTTTGTTTTTAGCACTATCGCACAGGGAGTTTTAGGTTTAGATCCGAGAATATCGGCCCTTAGCCGCCTCTATGACGTGCCCGCCCTTAGATATTGGTTTAAATTCGCCATCCCTGCCATTACCCCTCACTGGCTCTCAGGTTTATCCTCGGTCTTAGCTACCGGCTGGAAGGCTGCAGCTGTGGCTGAATTTTTAGGCAGCGGTCAAGGAGTTGGGGCTCGTCTCTATTGGAGTTATAGCCAGCTTAAAATGGAAGAATTCCAGGCCTGGGCCTTGGCCTTAATCGTCTTAGGTCTTAGCTTGGAATCGGCCGTTATTACTCCGCTAAGGCGGCGGGCCGCCCAAATGGCCATGAGGAGCAGCTTGTGACAGTTATTAAATTAGAAAGGGTAGGGAAGAGCTTTGGAGGGAAATCGGTTTTGGAGTCGGTCACGCTCTCTCTTAACGAAGGGATGATTTTAGCCTTGGTCGGCCCCTCTGGTTTGGGTAAAACTACGGTTTTAGAGATTATGGCCGGTCTTATGGCCCCAGAAACCGGAAAGGTGGAGATAAAAAAACCAATCGGCCTTATGCCTCAAGATAATCTACTTATCCCTTGGCTCTCGGCCGCGGAAAATTTAACCTATGTTTTACCGAAAACCCTTTCGGCGAAAGAAAGGCTTAATAGAGCGGAATTTTGGCTCAAGCGCTTTGGGCTCGAGCCAAAACTATCTCCCAAGGAAATGAGCGGGGGGATGAAAAGAAGGCTAAATCTGGCCAGGGCCTTTTGTTCCAATAGGCAGGTTATTCTTCTCGACGAGCCCTTGGCCTTTGTCGATGATAAATGGCAAGAAACGATTTTAGATTTAATCGTCGAAAAGGCAACTCAGGGTGGTGCCGTGGCCTTAACCGGACACCAAACACCGCCTGGTTTAATGTTGGCGGCCAGTTCGGCCCTAAAATCGGCTGAAATAAAATCGTCTCCGGTAATCTTATCTCTATAGAGAGTGGGCTAGAGAGGTCAAAACTTACTTAATTAAGCCACTTTGTATGCGGCTGAAAGCCGCCGTGGGTTAGATTAAAATCGCGGCCTAGGCTTCTTAGATGGGTCACTAGTTCCGATAAACCTTGACGAGTGGCGTTGGAGAGTTCATCTGCCTCGGTTAAAATTTTTCCCAGCATCTCCAAGGCCTCGTCCATGGCCCCGTTAATGCGTCGGCGCTGCTCAAGAAGGCGGCGACTAAAGTCGTGTCTAGCGGCCCCTAAGCAGCCTAAAATTTCACGGGCGATTTTAGCTTCGCTCTTAGTAATCAAACTTAAACTAGGACCGTCGAACTCGTCGGCCCCGGCTAGTCGCGCTACTATATGGGCGTAACCGGAAAACTCATCGTCTAAACCAATCCTCAGCCCCTCGTCTTTTTCATCACACTCCACCGCCCTATCGGCCAAGGAGTACATGCGATCGAGGGCACCGTCTAGTTCGTCGAAGGCCTCCACCGCTAACCGACAATCGGTGATGATTTGGGGCATATTGGCCATTTCTTCGCCAATGGTCTCTATGGTTTCCGCTACGTCCACCGGCTCGGCTGTTAACTCTAAGGTGGATAGTTCGCTAGCCATTATTTTGGCCACCATTTCATAATGACTTAAATCCTGGTAAGAAACTTCACAATCTCCTCGTTCGAACATCTCTATCTCCAAAATGGGCCCTGGTAGGGTTATAGCTGGCCAAATTGGCCTGAAAGTTAATAAGAAAAATGGTTATGGTCTTTAAAGTGCCTCAAGAGGCTTAAGACAAACGTTATGCAATTTAACGGCCAAAAATTTGCCCCTTTTATCCTCGAGCCTCAGCCGTTTATGCCCAATGTTTCTTAAATTTGAGGCGAAGTAAAAATAAAGGGTCCGAGTAAAAATTGCCGAGTGTAAAAAAAGAGTGTACGTCCTCAAATGTGAACGTTTAAGGGCCCGTTCACAAGGCCTCGTCAAAGTCAACCTTACAGAGGGTAGAAGCAGGGCGAATGTATCAAAAAAAATTTATTTTTCGTCAGTTCCGGCATGAATATTGCTAGCTTATCATTCCCTTATCTTAACCGCTACTCCTAACTTAGATTATGGCATGGATATTGCTAGCTGCCCTTGCCTCATCCGCCACT
>JAITQT010000031.1 GCA_031288745.1 Deltaproteobacteria bacterium | reverse complement strand
ATTTGTGGATGCTGCCTGCAGGCTAAAACTACGAGATATCCCACACCCAAAAGAGTGGCGGATGAGGCAAGGGCAGCTAGCAATATCCATGCCATAATCTAAGTTAGGAGTTGAGGTTAAGATAAGGGAATGATAAGCTAGCAATATTCATGCCGGAACTGACGAAAAATAATTTTTTTTTGATACATTCGCCCTGCTAATGACCCCGGCCACCTTGGCATCAAAAGGATCTTATAGTAATATAAACCGTTAACACTGTTTCGCTCGCAAGGTATAACGAAGGAAAGAACATGGTCAAGCCGGGCTACGATATCAGTAGAATAGAGGGAGAGATAACGGCTACTTTAAGAGCGGCCGATCCCTACGGTTTGGTCGAGGCTTCGGTCCTGGCCATGGGCTCTTTGTTAAAAAGTAACCAAGATTCAGCTTATTGGGAGGCCAGATGCCTGGCCTTCGCGGGCTCTTCTAGAAATGATTTATTAGCCAGATTTTGGGTCGAACTGCTATATAACCTACGTCACGATCAGATAAACGTGGTTACGGCCACAGTAGTCGAGTTTTCCGAATCTAAACTGGTGGTGGAGTGTTTTTTTAGCACAGAATTTACCCCCGGGGCCCTCCTTTTAGGGCTAGAATGGTTGAAGGGAAGTATTTCCGTGCCAGTCTTCGCCGAGCTAGAAGAAGGCTGGGTCGCTAGCGTTGTCTGGAAATCGGCGGTTTAGGGTGCCTAAATTTAAACTACCCCCTAGGCTTCCTTTTAAAAGCCTGGGAATTGCGGGTTTAGGCTTGATAGGAGGATCGCTTGCCAAAGCTTTAATGCCTTTCGGGGGGTTGGAAATTTCTGTCTTCGATGCTAACCCCGAAACAATTAAAGAAGCGAAAAAAATAAGACGCATAGCTAAAGTCACCGCTGATCCAGATGAATTTATATCTTGGCCTTTGGAGTTGGCTTATCTTTGCCTTCCGGTAAGGCGCAATATTGAACTTATAGAGCGCATGGGAGCCTCTGGCGTAAGCTATAGCGTAACTGACAGTGGCTCGACTAAAGGACCGGTCACGGAAGCGGCTTTAGCCGCTGGCCTTGATTTTTGCGGCGGACACCCAATAGCCGGAAAAGAGGTGGCCGGATTTCAGTATTCATCGGCTGATCTAATTAGAGGCTGCTTGTTCGTCTTAACTCCCGACGAGCGCTTTGGTTTAAAGCAAACGGAACTTTTGGGGCGATTAAAAAACCTCCACGAACTTTTAGGCTGTAAAATTAGGATTATCTCGGCTAAAGAGCACGATCGCATCTATGGTCTTATAAGTCATCTACCATACCTTACTGCGTCGGCCTTAGCTGGCACGGCCCTCTCCGAGGGAGGAGAAGAGATCTTAGAGTGGGTGGGAACTGGCTTTAAAGACACCACCAGGGTGGGTGCTTCGCCGCCGGCTAAATGGGTCGAGGTGGCTATGGAAAATTCGGCTAATCTCACTCAATTTCTTAGTCGCCTAATAGAAACGTTAGAACGCCTTAAAGACATAATAGCTCATGGCCGGAGCGAAGAACTTTCGGCTTTGCTTGATGAAATATCGGCTTTTAGACGTAAGCTAGCCAAGGAATAATGCCGTCGCCATTTCGTTAGACTAATAAACGAAAACATTCTCATCTAGACCTAGCGCTTGAATAGTTTTTTTTGCAGCTCGATGGGTTTTCTCCTTAAAGAAGCCTTGCGGCGGATGGCATTAGTCCAGATTTTTTCGATAACATAACCGTTCACCAAGTCTTTTTTTTCCCACGTTGCGGCTGGTAGCGACTTTCGAGTTGTAATTAAGTTTTAGCATACCTTTAAGATCTTAACATTAGTTCTTTTGATGTTTCTATTTAGCTCTCTGCTCCAACCATATATTTTAACTTTGATTTAATGTTAAAGTAACCGTTTATAAAACCTCCCTAAGTCCTATTTTCATCTATGATCGAAGCGCAAAAAGTCACCTTTATCAGTCCTTAAATTTGTAACAGGGCCTTATTACTAGTTAATTTTTTAGACTACTTTGCTTTTAAGGGGTTTTTGCGCTTCGATCATCTATACGTTCGTCTGGCGATTTGTAAGTAAATAACCTTTACTTGTTTAACCTTTCAGGCCCTTAAGGTCTTATCTGCGTCATGCTCACCTCATCTTCATCTTTCTCCCCCCTTCCCTATTGGTGGTTTTGCTACCCATCCTGGGCCACTCGGTTTTCGGTACTATGAGGACTTTAACTCCCATCAACTCCTCTTTCACCTTGATTAGTCTCTCAGCTTATCTTACAACGCTATTCTAGCATTCCATCCCCAATCACTTGATGTCTCTGAAGGACGGTTTCTCCGTCGCGTTGTTCACCTCTTTCATTACTTAAGGCGCAGCCGCAATGGCCCACACCTTCATCAGAGGTCAGACGAGCATATCACCGCGCACTTACAGTCTTTGCCATATATATGCACTCTCGTCGGGCTACCCTAACAAGACAGATTCGTCATCCTACGGACTACTCTTTCGCCTAGGGTTATTCTCCACCCCACCTCTTAGGTGACGCAGTTACCTCTGGCTACAGGGGTTGCGACTCCTTCCCCTGAGGTAAACTTTCACCTCACTAACGTTTGCATTCATGGGCGCACATATATCAGAGCGGCTATCATGACCTTACTGCAGCGAAGGGTAATACCCTACCTGATTAATGAAGACAAAAACAAATAAGAAACAGACTGCTAAAATCCCGCCAAGGCCCTCGAACTATCTAAATTTTTTTTGCGCTTATAAACCGTT
>JAITQT010000399.1 GCA_031288745.1 Deltaproteobacteria bacterium | reverse complement strand
GGTGGCGGTCAATTTAAACGATTCTATTGAAAGCGCTATAAAATCGCCGCCCGTGGAGAAGGCGGCCAATATGAGTAGGCGAGCGGTCAAAATCGTTAGAAATTCTCCTGAGCGTCGCCCTGTGGTCAAGGGCTCGCCGGCCCACATCAAAAAAATAGTCTCTAATTTAATTCTCAACGCCATCGAAGGCCTTGCCGGCATTGGTAGAAGTACTTTGGAAGAAAAAGAGGCCCAAAAGCCGGGCCTAATAGAAATTAACGTGGGCTCGGAGAAACTAGAGCGGGCTTTGGCCGGGTTTGAAAATTTTACCCCCGGCGATTACGTCTATTTGGAAGTTAAAGATAACGGCCCGCCGGTACCTCTAGAAGATCGTGACCACGCCTTTGAGCCTTTTTACGGTAAAAAACCAGGCTCTGGTAGGGGGCTAGAACTAGCCATAGTTGAATTAGTGGCCAAAGAGCACGGCGGGGGAGTGGGCCTAGCGAGCGATGTAGAGCGGACGGCCTTTCGGGTATATCTCCCTAGGGCCCAAGAGGTTAGAACGGGAGCGGGGGGCGGCAACGATATTTCAGAATATAATGGCTGCGGGCAAAAGGTGCTGGTAGTGGACGACGTGGATATTCAGCGTAAACTAGCTAGTAAAATGCTCAAATCCTTAGGCTACGAGCCAGTTTCGGTGGCCTCCGGCGAGGAGGCGGTGGAGTTTATTAAAACTCACGACGTTGATTTAGTCATCCTTGATATGATAATGGATCCTGGCATTAACGGCCGAGAGACCTATGAGGCCATTTTATCAATTAAGCCTGGGCAAAAGGCCATCATCGCTAGCGGCATGGCTGAAAACGAAGAGGTTGAAAAGGCTCAGGCCTTGGGGGCCAGTCACTTTGTCAGCAAACCTTACAGTCTCCAAGATATCGCCGGGGCTGTCCACAAGGCCCTTTTCCCGGAAAGAGAATAAGACTTTATGTAGCCAGTCTAGGTCACTTTTTAGACTTTTGCTAGCCTGGCCTAAGCCTTTGACCAAAAGGTTGGAGTAATTTTTTGGCTTTAGGCCTGGCCGTTTCGCGCCGCCCAAAAAAAATGGAGCCGAAAGTGATCGATCGCCACCAATACTTACCTAAAGATAAGCAAATCAAACGAGACTATCGGGCCGGACGCTTGGCCGCCGAACTTAATGGCTTAGTAGACGTGCGACAGATACTAAGTAAAGTACTGGAGGGTGCCAGGAGTCTTTGCTCAGCTGAGGCCGGCACTGTTTACCTTCTCTCTGAAGGGCGATTAACCTTCGTTTGCAGCCAGAATTCCTATTTAGAAAGGGTGGTCACCGAGTTTGACGGCTTACCTTTCGAGGGGCAACACCTACTCTTAAATCGCCTCACTCTAGCCGGCTTTGTGGCCTGTGAGAGAAAAATTTTGGTGGTTAACGACACCGATAATATAGACCCTGATTCGCCATATCAGCATTTAAAATCCATTGACCTTGGCAACAATTATATCTGTAAGGCCATTATGACCTTACCGCTCATAACTGTGGGCGACGATCTTTTGGGGGTTTTGCAGATCATTAACCCTTTAGACGATTTTGGCCAGGTCACTGAGTTTGATGAGTTCGACGAAAGGGTCTTGGAATTTTTCGCTAATTTTTCGGCCATGGCCCTGGAAAAAGCTGTTTTACTAAGAGATTCGGTCTTAACCAATATAAAGCTAGTTATGAACTATGACCATACCGAAACTCTAGCCCACGCCCAAAGGGTGGCTGCCCTTTCCACAGAAATTTACGCGAACTGGTCGAGCCGCTTTAAGATAGCCACCGCCGAGCGCCAAAAGATTTTAAATTTACTCCCTTTGGCGGCCATGCTCCACGATTTAGGTAAAAGTTTCGTGCCCACAGGCATTTTAACTAAGCCGGGGCGTCTAGATCTGCGCGAGCGCTCTATAATGGAAAAGCACGTCCAAGCGGGGGCCAAATTATTTCAAAACGGTGGTACGCCCCTAGATAGATTGGCCTATAGCATTATTTTAGATCATCACGAGCGTTGGGACGGCCGCGGTTATCCCGGCTATGAGGAGAATCAAGAGGAGAGCTTGGGCCGCCGGGCGGGTAAGAAAGGCGAGGATATTTCTATTTTTGGAAGAATTTTAGCAGCCGCCGACGTCTACGACGCCTTATCTAGTTGTAAGACTTATAAGGAAGCCTTTGACGAATCTTTAGCCGTGCAAATCATGGAGCAAGAAAGCGGCCATCATTTCGATCCCTCGGTCATCGAATCGTTTATGGCCATTCGTCCTATTTTGGGGAAGATAAGAGACCGTTTTCCTGAGCGAGTAGGACTTTAACTTTAGGAGACGCTCAAGGTTATTGGCCGCAGGCGAGAAAGCCAAGGCCCTGGGTCAGGCCTAGAATAGAGAGGGAGAATGAAGCTTCGATTTAATTTCTTTTAATCTATTTTCTTTAATTTCACTTAACTCCTACGTCTAGTCTGGCCATCCAAATTGGCCAAGGATAAGATTTAGACAAAATTACCGCCCGAAACCTTGCCCCCCGAACCGCCTCTAGCCCTTTTGATTTACTCTTTATTATCAAAAAAACGTCGACCACTAACTTTAGTTGGCTCACAAACCGTCGCTCCCTTAGCCCTATTGAGATGCGTAACGATACTTTGGCGGCTTACGTATAGTAGTTTGCCCTGGCTGACAACATGCCAACCTTAGGGCTTAAACTTTCAGGGCTTTCTTGGGCGTAAACAAAAAAAAACCTGACGGTAGTTTAAGCTACCGCCAGGGTCTTATCAAGGAACTATGGAGAATTAAATTTATACCAAGTTCTTTATGTTTTGTCAAGCCCTTTAAAAAATAAAAAAATAAAACCGACCTTGCCGCGATTAACTTCACGAGTGGAAACGAAAGCCTTAACTAGTGGATGGTATAACTCATCTAAAAATAACTAACCAGCCTTGATCGAAGCGCAAAAACCCCTAAAAAGCAAAGTAGTCTAAAAAATTAACTAGTAATAAGGCCCTGTTACAATTTTAAGGACTGATAAAGGTGACTTTTTGCGTTTCGATCAGCCTTAGCTTTTGGAAAACTACTTGGTTGTGGACTTCGAAACATATTGGTGTACGCCACTGGTTACAAGCTAGGGAAAATGAGGGTAGAGCAATATGGCCGCAACCCTAGGTTTGAGATTTTATTAGTCTGGGTAGTGGCTTATAAGGTGGCGGATAACACGATTATTCAACCTACCGATGAGCTGCGTAACGATACTTTGGCGGCTTACGTATAGTAGTTTGCCCTGGCTGACAACATGCCAACTTTAGGGCTTAAACTTTCAGGCCTTTCTTGGGCGTAAACAAAAAAAAACCTGACGGTAGTTTAAGTTACCGCCAGGTCTTATCTAGTTATCTATGGAGAATTAAAATTATACCAAGTTCTTTATGTTTTGTCAAGCCCTTTAAAAAATAAAAAAATAAAACCGACCTTGCCGCGATTAACTTCACGAGCGGAAACGAAAGCCTTAACTAATGGATGGTATAACTCATCTAAAAATAACTAACCAGCCTAAGCTTTTGGAAAACTACCTGGTTGTGGACTTCGAAACATATTGGTGTACGCTCACTGGTTACAAGCTAGGGAAAATGAACGTAGATCAATATGGCCGCAACCCTAGGTTTGAGATTTTATTAGTCTGGGTAGTGGCTTCTAAGGGGGAGGATAACACGATTATTCAACCTTCCGATGAGCTGCGTAACGATACTTGGGCACCTTACGTAGAGTGGTATGCCTTGGCTGACCAGCGTTAGGGTTTAAATTTCCAGTATTTTCTTGGGCGTAAAAAAAACCTGACGGTAAAAGCATTTATCGCCAGGATCCTTTAACTTCAAACTTCATCAAATTCCAAAGACATCTAACATCTTCACTATTCTTTAATATCTTTATACCAAGTTCCTGATGTTTTGTCAAGCCCTTAAAAAAATAAAACTGACCTTGCCTTGATTAACGTCAAAAGCGGAAACGAAAGCCTTAACTAGTGAATAGTATAACGCATCTAAAAATTACTGACCAGCCTAAGCTTTTGGAAAACTATTTGGTTGTGGACTTCGAAACTTATTGGTGTACTCTCCCCGGTTACGAGCTAGGGAAAATGAGTGCCGAGCAATATGGCCGAAACTCTAGTGAGATTATATTAGTCTGGGTAGTGGCTTCTAAGGGGGCGGATAACACGATTATTCAAACTTCCGATAGAGAGTTTAAATTCTCTCGCTTAATGGAAAGAAAAGCTAATGGATATCTTAATAAGTTTCGACCGAGTTATATGCCATAACGATTTAAAGGAGTATCCAAAAGGCCTCAAGATTCTGAGTTTATTACTTCCACAATTTGCTATATTTTCTTTTCTTCTTACGATATCAACG
>JAITQT010000364.1 GCA_031288745.1 Deltaproteobacteria bacterium | reverse complement strand
GCCATCGCCACTAAAGACTATGCAGGGCCTTTTAAGTTGAGCGCCAAAAGCCTAGACGCCCTAGCGGTGGCTATCTACAACCGTGTTAACGTTAAGGCCGCTTTCGCGCCTAAGGAGGCTTTAAAGGGGTGAACGAAATCCACCTCTCGGAAATCATCTACACAAGGGCACCCGAAAATTCTTAGAAAATGGATAATCAATAAAACGCACGAGTAAAAATTTATGCTCAAGGCGGCTCATCAGGGAAAGGATAGCCAACGGTTATGGGAAGGTTGCATGACTTCACTCTTGATCTTGGGGTGGGCGTAAACGGCCGTGCGTTATGTCTACGTTTATATACCTGCTTTTAGCTTCCAAGAATGATTACCTGTCCGCGATGGTCGCCTTAGTTGATTTGACGGAGCCGCAAGGTATTATCTGCGCTTTCCCAACTTCGAGGTTGAGAGAGCCGTATACAGCCTAACCCTAAACTTTTTGAACCAAAATACCTTCGGACTAACCCAGCTGCGCCAGAAGGCTAACGTTATGGTAGCTTCTATGGTTGCTCTCAATAGCGCAGGCTTTAAAACGTCCTTCGGCGATATATTGGCTTCTCTCCTCTATAATACCCATACCCCTTATGAAGGGCACTATCAAGCCTCTTCATTATGCCCTTAACTTCAATCGGCCTTAGTTACGAGGCCGAAAACCGAGCGGTTGACGGAACTTTCGATCTTCAGCTCCAGATGGAAAGCGGCGTATACTATATCATCGAACTCAAATATGATCGAAGAGCAAAAACCCCCTAAAAGCAAAGTAGTCTAAAAAATTAACTAGTAATAAGGTCCTGTTACAAATTTAAGGACTGATATAAGGTGACTTTTTGCGCTTCGATCAAATATGAGAGCTATAAAGCTCCCAAGACCAATAAAGAGTTCCCTAAAGATAAGTTCAAAGAGAATATGAAAAAGGCGGCGCTTCAGCCTTAGCCCAGATAGAAGAGAAAAAATATTACCGGAAATTTAAAGGGGAAGGAACGGAAATCTATAAGATGGCTCTGGTAGTAGGACCGTACAGCGAAGTTCTGGTAGTTTTTGAGAAGGCGCAGAATTGGGGCTTGGTTCGGGGGGCCGACGGGTGCCTTAAGGTCGTAAGAAAATGAACCTTACTAATGGTTTATTTTGTAACCTAAAATCCCAATTTATTTACACTCTACTTATCTGATTATGGCTCAGTGAAAGATTTTTATCTTAAAATATTAAGGTTGTGTTTCTCCTTTTAAGAGTGTAAAAAATACTCTACGAAAAAGGAGGCGACTATGACGCTTGATTCGAGCCTACAGGTGGACTTGCCAAAACGTGGCATCATCGTGCGGAACATTGGCAAGTACCATCCAGTCTACTTTAATGTTCGAAGCTACCGGAACAAGCATGGAACACCAACGCAAGAAAGAGTGGTCATAGGTAAGCTGGCCCAGGAAACAGGAAAGCTCATCCCTAACAACTCTTATTGGACGCATTTCGGCAATAATCCCTCCATGACGCTAGTTCCGGCTTATGAATCGGTTCGTCTCATCGGAGGAACCTTTCTTGTTGACGGCCTAATTAGACGCCTCTGCCTCATTGAGGCGCTAGATGAGACACTGGGAGTCGAGCGTTCTCGACTCGTCAGAACGGTCGCGTTATACATGGTCTCAAGGGGCAACGTTGTCGACGGCTTGAACGACTCTGCCTCACTTATACCTTGTTCGAGGAGCCGCTCACGTCTCAACTGGCATCCAAATTATTTGCCTCGATTCCTCATAACGATAGAATAAGTTTCTTCAAAAAGTGGATCTCCAAGCATCCGCTTGGCTCGCTTCTAGCTTATGACGTCACCTCATTTTCCACGTACGTTAAAGGTATCGTCAACGGTGAGTTCGGTTATAATAGGGATGGAGAGCGACTTCCGCAGATAAATCTTGGTTGCTTTGTGTCCGAGTCCAACTGCCTTCCGGTCTTCTACGTCACTTACCCCGGGTCGATAGTGGACAAGTCCCACCTGTCTTACATGATGGCTTATAATGAAGAGCTTGGAATATCGAACGTGGGATTTGTCCTTGACAGAGGATTCTGCGCCACGGCGAACGTTCAAGATATGAACAAGAATAGCTACGATTTTATCATTGGCGTTGAGAAACGCCACAAGACAACCAGAATGGCCATAGACCTTTCACGCGACTGCATAGAATCTATACACAACAGGATTGAATCGGGCGTCTTTGCTTTTGCGATTCGAGGCTGCTTCTACGGTACCAAGTCCACTATGCATATCTACTATGATAGATCTCTGGCCGATAATCAGGTAGACGGGTTGTTTCGTTCAATTGAGAATGAAGAGAATCTACTCCGGCAGATGAGCGTTATGACTCCTATGGAAGCTAAGAGGCACAGGGGGTACTGTTTAATCAATTTAGCCGATGATGGCTCATTCACCTTTAAACGCGACAAGGACAAGATGGAACGGGCAGCCAAATACTGCGGCTTCTACTGTTTACTGACCAACACCGCCCTCGATAGCTCCCAGATTCTGGCAAAGTACCGCCGCAAAGATGTTATTGAGAAAAGTTTCGATGATTTGAAGAACCATATCTCAATGAAGAGAATGCGGACACACAAAACAGACACAACCGATGGGAAATTATTCTGTTCATTCATAGCCCTTATAGTGGCGTCGGAGCTTGATGTCAACTTTAAAAATTTTATGAATAAAAAATCTATAAGCAAAGAAGGAATTATCAGAGAGATGGAGAAGATTTGCGTAGATGCGTAGCAACGAACAGCCGCGGATGGAGGCTTATGAATCCATTGACGAAGACACAGCGCTCAATAATGAATGAAACCGGACTGAGCGAGGACAATCTCAGAGTTTACATAGGCGGAGACTCTCTCTGACGTTGTAGAGTGTAAAAATGACCAGGAATTTAGGCTGTAAGTTAAAGTGTTCGTTTACGGGTATAAAACTCTCCTCAATGACTTCGCCAGTAGCCTTTCTTATTTTGTCTGGAGGACCAGCCCATCTTTAACTTAGGCCTACCGTATAATTTTCCTAAAATGATACCTTAATCTTCCTCTTTTCAAAGAGCTTGCCCCCTCTTGGGGGCTGGGAGGGTAAAGCTATACCCAGGACCGAAAACATTTGCCGCTCCATGGCACCTCCCGCCGCCATCTGCCTTTAAGGTCTAAAGTTGAAACCGGCAAATCATTTTGGTCGTCAGTATAGCTGTTTTTGAGTTCCACAACTTTTAGGAAGAACTCCTTGCCACTGTGACTCAAGGTGCGAGCAATTGAGCCACTATCAAGCTAAGTCAATTTAACTGTATGCTGGAGACGAGCAAACCCTCATAGCTTAATTAAAAATGAGAGGTTCTTACGGTTGACTAGATGCGACCAGGTTTTTGGGTGCCCTTAAGATGAATGAAGGAACAACGCATTTCTTTCAAATTAAAGAAAGGCTCACCTGGCCGCGACTTAAGTTTTTGCGAAAATTGGAAAATGATTTCGTTCGCGAGTATACCAATCATCAGGCATGTTAACTTGCTCTTTGTAACCAAATATCACCGGAAGCGTCTTAACTATTGGCCTGCTATACGACTAACGTGTTAAATTTTCTTGTGAGTGCATGGATTTTGATGCGGATCTCTTTGAGTTCGATAGTGAAAATGACTATGTCCATCTTCTGGATTTTTGTACGTTAAAAGTCGTAGCGACTTCTTTGGTCAATAGCCTCAAATGAGTTTTCAGAGTGGCTTGTTCGTCGATAAAAGCCTTTAATTTTGTTTTAGGCGAGTCTTCTGGTAATCAAATTATTTCACGTCAAGCTGCAATGGAGCGCCACTTTCAATTTTGTTAGAGTATCGAAAATAAAAGAAATTGGTACAAAAAAAGACTGCCCGAAATACGCCTTATATCCCAACCCTGAAGGACGGAGTCTTACGATTTTTCCGATAAATCCTTCAACCATCGCCAGGCCCCGTCGACATCAAAATATTTAAGGCCGTAGTCTAACCAGCGAAGCGGCTCGGGGACGTATTGGTCAAACTTTTCCGTCAAAGTATCGGGGATATTGGCGGCCAATTGGTCTGCCTTGGGTTTTGGTTGATTTAAAATAGAATTTATAACCTTTAGTAACATTTTTTGGTGGCAGTTCTCTACTAGGATCAGATTGTTACTAACCTCGACTTTCAAATCCGCAGAGCGCAACATGGCGGATAAGGCGTTTATCGTCTTATCTCCTAACCAGGGAGTCAAATATAGACAAGAGTCTAATAGAACTATAGATTTATTTTTTAAGTCTAGAGAGCGAAAGGTATCTATACCTTGGTCGAAAAATTCTTTGGCCGTATCGTTAATGTATTTGGGGCGCTCTGCTTTGAGATAGACTTGAAACATTTCTTGGCGAATTTTTTGGTCGAGCATTTGGCCGACCCCGCTAAATGTTGGCGGCTGGCCGCCGGCTCCAGGTTTTAAAGAAATTCGTTTGTTATTGGCGTCTATTTCAAGAATTTCCCAGCGTTTGCCTGCAAATATAATTAATTGACCAATAGAAAGTGGGATGAGAATGGGAAGAGAGCCAATTGGTTGGCCGTTCGATTCAAGGCTATATTCCTCTGGAGCATTAAAGGAGGAGAAGAAAGTATATTGAGAGGTTAATATCTCCCCCACGTTACCTAAGACCAGTTGGCCGTCTGGAGTTTGAGTAAGAAGGTGCTTGGCCCCTAGAGCGCGCAATATTAGGGCGTATTGCTCTTGAGTTACTAAATTAAAAGGACCTGTGCGGCATAATAACGACCACAATTGATTGGCCCTTACGCCGCCGTATTGACCGACGGTCGATAGAGTTTGTTGAACGAGGGTTGAAAAGCTGTATCTATCGTTATCAGCTGACTCGCACCATTTGTTTAATAAAAGATTGACCATGGCTAGGCACTGGAAAGAGGCTAAGCGCAACCTATCGCCGAGAGCGCTTAAAGGTTGGAGGCTCTCTTCGGTAATAAAAAATCTTAAAATGGCCGCTTCGCCCCGTCTGCCAGAGCGGCCGAGGCGTTGACGCAAACTAGCCACTGATTGAGGGGGACCGATTTGGGCTACAGAATTAACGTGACCTATATCTATGCCCAGCTCTAAAGTCATCGTGCAGACGGCTACGGTTGGAGTACTTTCCTTTTGGAGCCTTTTTTCCAAATTTTCTCTTAGTTCTCGACTCAAGTTACCATGGTGAGGAAAAAATTCGTTGGGAACCATAGCTTTTTGGCACTTATCGCTTAAAGCCAAGGCGTAAGATTCAGCGTTTTTTCGGCTATTGGCGAAAACAAGGTGCGAGTCGCCACGTAAAATTTTAAATAAATCGTCGGTAATCCTATCAAAAGCTACTGGGGTTTTAGGGTTGAAAAAGCGCTCGTAGCCGCGTAATTGTAATTTTATCTCCAAGCCAGAGGCCGAACTCTCTACTATTTTATATGGGAAATTCGATTGAGGCCTTAAGGCCCGGACTATTTGCTTGACGTCGCCTAAGGTGGCGCTGAGGGCTAAGCGGGGAATGTTTTTTTGCAATAAAAATTCAAGGCGACGCAAGAGCGACTGCAACTGAATGCCCCTTTCGCTACCCAAAAAAGCATGAAATTCATCAATAATAACGTATTGTAAATTGGCGAAATTTTTTTTAATCCAAGGGCCTCTATTTAGAAACATAGATTCCAAAGATTCGGGAGTGATAAGCATAACCCCGATTGGCCGTTTATTAAATTTGTTTTTTAGGGCTATCGGGACGTCTCCATGCCAAGGGGTGACTGGAAAACCGGCGCATTGCCCCAACGGTTCTAGTCGTCGAAATAAATCGTTGATTAAGGCTTTAAGCGGGCTTATGTATAAAATTCCTAGCCCTGTCGGGGGGTTATCAGCTAATTTAGATAAAGCGGGTAAAAAGGCCGCCTCGGTCTTACCGGCCGCAGTAGGGGCGCATATTATAACGTCGCAGCTTTGGCTGAGCACGATAGGTGCAGAGAGTTCTTGAATCTCTCTAAGGCAGGTCCAATTTTGTTCCCAAATCCATTTTTGAATTTTGCTATGGAAGAGGTCGAAGGTGTTAGTTGGGCTCATAATTTTTATATTATAGTTGATTGTTAGTTTTTTTAAAGATATTAAAAGCCTTGGTCTTGGCTAGCCTTAAAAGCGGATAATGAGGCTACTCGCCCCATCGCCTTTGGGCTCGTTCTCTGTTGGTTGTAACAAGAAAAAAAAAGGAAATCAAGGTGCGGGTTACAAATGAGAAATTGATTCTAAAAATGTTACGTAACCATAGTCTTAAGTCAACAAAATTTAAAGTTTTTTTGGCGCGTCTTAAAGGATGTCGGGAAAATAGTTTGTTTGATAGAGGAGAGAAGCGGATTGAAACTTCTGGTCGGCCGTTGAGGATTTATGGCGGCGCTGAGCCATCCTAAGAGCGTCCGCCGAGATGCTCTAGAAAATTATTAAGCGTGATATCTTAGGTACCGGAGAAAAGAACGCCAATAGGTAATCGTTCACAAGACCTTCCATAAGATCACTTTTTCTTAATGGGAACAAACATAGGCTAGAAAAATGAAGAGTCTGAGGATAAACGGGTTAGGTTTTAATACTATCTGTTCTTGGGGTCGGTCATTTTTTTGGCTGGGCTTTAAACCAGTCTCGAAATTTTAATTAAATCAACAATTCTGGCTAAACTTCGCTCTGCTTTTCGGGGAGATTTTGGTTGGGTATCAAGGAAGGGCTCTCTAATTTATTTGTTTCTGATTTGTCTTTGTGGTTAACTCTTTTTCGATGGTAAGCCTTGTGTCTTTTTTTGGTTCTTGGCTTTCCTTTTTATGGGTTTGCCTTTTTCATCCAACTTATCTGGCTTTATTTTATTGGGCTTTATTGATGAGATTAATGAGAGCGATGAATTAGAGGGCTCTTTCATTGGTTAACCGAATTTTTTTTCAGAAGGGAGTTTTCATCGTTCAAGTCCTTAACTTTAGTTTCAGCTTGCTGGCGGGTTTAAACCAGCTCCGCATAATCTGGGACTTGAGTAGTGATTTGGGCATCGCTTTTCTTGGTGGTTTGGTCTAGCTTATCGTAGGATTGAGCCAATTGAATGATAGTTTTCTTGTTGATTATGGTTGATCGAAGCGCAAAAAGTCCCCTTTATCAATCCTTAAATTTGTAACATGTCCTTATTACTAGTTAATTTGTTAGACGATTTTGCTTTTAAGAGGTTTTTGCGCTTCGATCATGGTTAGCCTTTTCAGAGGCTGGAAAACATATCGGAGAAACTCAATGGGGCGCTAGATAGTGGTACCTGAGGAGCAACAATCGTTGAGCGAAGTAGTCGGTCTCTTTGGTAGCCTACGTATTGGCTTATTTTAGGAAACGAGTTTGAAAAATGATTAAAAAAGATGAGGCTGGCGGAGAGTCAACCTGCGGTGGTTGTATGGTACTTAAGCGAAAATTTTTAGTTTGTAGTTCCATAGCCGGAATAATAACCATGAATACAGATGTTATCAAGGTGATTTTGGAAAAAAATATAATAAAATTTGTATATACTTAATAGAACCTAATTTTATATTATGATTGATATTTTTATCGTAATTTGAAAAATGTATTAAAAATAACCTACATTACAGCGCATAGTAAAGTATGGCTAAAATTTTTAAGCGCATTAGGCCTCCTGGAAAGTCTTGTTAACGGTGAATAGATTGATTTTGTTTATAATCTTTAACCGACAGACGAATATTTAAAATTTTGGCTTGGTCAGTGTGGTACCGGGTTAAAAGAGCCAATGTGCCCAAAGCGAGCGAAACCCATATGGCCTAGAAATCTGTAAGATAAGGTCAAATCAAAGCGGTAGCAACTCGCGTTTTTTTAACTTTCCAGCAACTAGTCGCAGCGGTAAATTTTGGGCTTTTTGGTCGTTAAGAGCCTCTCTTGTTAGCTTTTAAGCTAAAGAGCTAGAGCTGTGAATTTTACTGGAAAAATCAACGAAAATCTGGTAGCATATTTGATTGATTTAACGCTGACCACCTTAGAGGTAGTTAAGTTGAGTCAAAATATTGATTGGCCTTTTTTTAGTCGTAACCGTTCACCAAGTCTTTTTTTCCCCACGTTGCGGCTGGTAGCGACTTTCGAGTTGTAATTAAGTTTTAGCATACCCTTAAGTTCTTAACATTAGTTCTTTTAACGTTTCTACTTA
>JAITQT010000354.1 GCA_031288745.1 Deltaproteobacteria bacterium | reverse complement strand
GACTAGATACATCTTAAGTTTAAATTTGAGGAGGCCTAAAGTCTTTTTTAGTTACAAAGTCCTCGAGCCGCCTAATTTTATGCTCGGCCTCTTCAAAGCGGCGCTTTAGGCTTTCAATTAGGGCTGAGGGATTATTGACTCCCAAGAGGTAGACATCTTTTTCCCTCTTCGTTAAAGGTCTGACCTTAGGCTCAGCGGGCATGACGAAGTAGGCCACTAAGTAAAGAATAATCGTGGGCAAAAAAAAGAGGAAAAAAGAGCAGGCCACCACGGCCACCCTTAAGAAAAACGGGGAGACGCGATAAAATTCGGCGATTCCCGCTAAGACTCCTAAAATAAGTCCGTTTTTGGATTTATACGGTCCGGTAACTTTTAAAGTACCTAGATTCATCTTTTTTCTCACCTTTAGAACCTTAGGTTAGCCAAGGGAGAATTGGCGTCCTTTTTTAGTCTGAAAACTTGTGATAAGTCTACTCGTAAACGTTGCCCCTTGGGCGACTGCATTTGTCGTGGGAGGCGGGCAATCAGTCTTTAAGCTGTTTAATGTTGAAACTGACAGAAGCTCGGATGGTAAATGAGCCGGAGAATTCTCCCTCAAACTTCTCCTATGTTTTGCTTTGGCCTAGACTAGATCGCTAAGTCTTGATCCGAAGGAACTCTTAGAGCGCATGAGGAGCCTCCTAGAAAACCTGGACTTATTAAGTCTAGTCCGCCTGTGGCTCCCCCCGCCGTTAATAGCGAAACGGCCGTATTCCGAAGCACGTTAAGATCTTAGAGAGCGGCTCCACGCCGGGCTGCGCCTGGAGCGTGGGTTTTAGGCATCTTAGTAAGGTTTAGCTTGAACTTAGTAAGTTCGCCGTTAAGAGTAACGATTAGGAAGGCCTATCTCTTTAAGGTGGCTCATTAATGCCTTGCAAGTGGAGTTAACGGCGGTAGCGTCGTTTAGTGGGGCCTTGGCCCTGGCTAGAATCTTTGTCGTTAGCTTAGGGGTTTTTGGCGAGAAAGACCTTCAAGTTTTTGGTCGGGTTTCTTTTGATTGCCTTTAGCACAGTGTGTCCGTTCACATTTGTGAACGGACTCCTAAAAAACAACCATGAGGATAAGCTCCTTGAAAAGAGGTCCTTACAGAGGTGAAGGTAGTTGCTCTCGTTAAATATTGTTAACCGGTTTTAACCTCACCAAAGGCCATTAGAGCGAAAACAGGTTGTCGCGAATTTTTTGGCCATTATAAATGGGCAGCTGGCCCAACAAAGCTTTATTAAGGGCAATTGCTTAGGCTTTAGGCTTGAATAAGCTCTCCCTTAGGCGTCGTTTAAACTAGATTCAGAGGGCATTATCACGGCCGCCACGGCGTAGGCTATGGCTATGGGGATAGGGGTCCAAAACAAGGCTAAGGCGGCCAGTATAAGCCGAGGGATAAAGGGAGAAAGCCCAAGGCCTCGGCTAAAGCCGGCCACAACCCCTAAGATTAGACCTTGATTGGAGCGGTAAAAGCGAGGGCTGGGTTTAGTTGATAAGTTCATTGTTATTTCCTTTTTTAGAGGGCAATTAGCCTTCGCCATTAAGCTCTCTGTCGAATTTATTTAGTTTATCGTTATTGGAGTGTTGACTGCTTGATAATAAGATATCTTCCAAGGCCCCAAGTCTAGTTTCCACAGCCGTGAGTTTTTTATCAAGGCTCAAAGCCGTTTCTAGCGTTTTAGCAACCTCTTCTCTTTGGCCTCGACGCAAGAAAAATCGCAGACATAAGAGGAAAAAACCTAAGGCTACCAGAGTTAAGGGGCCGCCGATTACTATTAAGGCTACGGTGGAGGCGTCCATTTTTTTCCTCTCAAGAGTTAATTGACCTTTTTGAGTGATTCGAGTTCAATCTCAATGGAGTCGTCGAGTTTTTTAAACTCGCTTTCAAGGTCGGTTTCGGGTAGGTTGCGGCTGCGGTGGTGTCGTTCGAGTTCGGCTGCGGCCTCAAGGCGGCCTAGTTTTTGATCGAGGCGATCGAGCTTAAGCTTAGAGGCGTTAATATCGTAGCGCTTAAACTGGTCGCTAACCTTAAGGCTCCCTTGGGCTTGGGTTTGGCGTAGAGTTATTAGTTTTTCGCTTTGGCGAGCTTGACTAATCCTAGCCTCGAGCTGATCGATCTCGTCGTGGTGTCTAGCGATAACCGACTCTAGTTCTTTAAGCTGACAGCCGACAGTTTCTAGGGCCTCTTCAGCCGCCTTTTTTTCAGTCAAGGCCACCCTAGCTAGATCGTCTCTTTGTTTAGCCACAGCCTGTCTAGCCCGATTAAGCCAAAGGTCTTTATTTTGTTCGACCTGAGACATTTCCTTATCTAAGTGGACTTTGGCGGCCATCGCTTCGGCGGTGGCTGCTTTTATTTCTACTAAAGTGTCCTCCATCTCGCTGATGATTAGCTTAATCATTTTTTTGGGGTTTTCGGCCTTATCAAGCATGGCGTTGATGTTAGAGCTAATGATATCGGTAAATCTTGAAAACACGTTGGGCATAACTTCCTCCGTAAGTATCTTAATGGCCTTAGCTGGCTTTAGCTTAACCAGTGACCTAATAAGCGGTTTGAGTACGACTTTAAATCGTGACTTGGCGCGTTAGCGATCTTAACAGTTTGCTAAGCAAAACCAAGGCCAAGGCCAAAGGGGCTTAATTTGGAAATAAAAGGTTGATTATATAATTTTTGAGCTGTGGTCTAGAATAACGAGTTAGCCGTCTGGCTCAATTTTTAGCGAAAACGGCTAAAGTTAGTTAAATTAGCCAGATAAGAGGGGCCAAACTAAGATAGCTTAGGAAGGCATTAGATAGAATGGGCTTACTCGGAATCTTGAACGTTTAGTTCAAGCAATAAGGCCCCACGACGGCCGGTACGCTCATTTAGGTTACCTTGATTAGGGAGGCGTAAGCGCGAGTTGGGCTTTAGAGCGGAGGGGATTTTAACTTGGAGGCTATGGGGATTGTTATCGCGAAGGTAGCTAATGGTGATTATCGTGCCGTTCATAGCGGCCTGTTTACTCAAAGAAAGGCCAAAGACAATATCTTCGGGCGAGGTTGAATGTTGTTTAGAAAAGGGGTTAAGTTTAAGCTTGCTTTTTAAACCGCTAAAAAAGCGGCTGGCTGTATTTTTGACTTTTCCGGCTAAAGCCGAAGGGGAGGTCAGGGAACGGGCTCGATATAACCAGCGATTTATGGCTAGTCCCGCTCCGGCCTTGTTAAGCTCGCGCCTCATTTTTTCTAGCGACTGGCGGCCTGCGGGGGTTTTCAAGAAATCAGCCATGAATTCATCAAGATCGGCCCTGTTATCGGTCCCTAACGGGCGGCTACTAGAGCCTTGGGGTGAAGAAGAGCTCTTTTTGGGCCCAAAAAAGATATCGTCAGCTGAGCCGCTCTCTTTTTTATAAGTTTGAGCTGAGTTGCGGTTAAGGTTGGTCTTAACCGATTGAAAGCTTTGGGCTGACTGAAAGGGCTTAAAGGTTTGGGCTGATTGATTGGGGCTAAAGGTGTGAGTCGACTGATAGGGCTTAAAGGTTTGAGCCGATTGCTCGGGCTTAAAGGTTTGAGAAGACTTAAAACTCTCGCTTTTCGGCTGAGTTTGAGTAGCCTTCGGGGCACGCTCTTTTTGAGGAAAGGGTGGCTTGGGAGGGGTTTTAGGCTTAATTTTACTTAAGCGGCTAAGCCTTAACTTATCGTAACGGGTCCTAGAGGAAGGGTCGCGCAAAACTGCGTAAGCTTGGCTGATGCGTTTAAAGAGTTCTTCGCGCTTTTGATCGCCCGGGTGACGATCGGGGTGGTTTTCTAAAGCCAGCTTTAAATAAGAGCTGCGCAATTGCTGAAAGTCAGCCCCGGGGTCGAGTCCTAAGAGTTCGTAGAAGTCAAATTCTTTTTGATAACGCATTTCGACTACTTTTCTTGGTCAAGGCGGCTTAGTCGGAATATTTTTTCTATTAAATTAGAGGTGGAATAACCAGGCAAAAGGTTTAAAGATTTTGTTTCCCCTCCCCAGGAGCGGGTTTGAGCCGCGCCAACGATATCTTTTTCGGCCCAGTCTCCTCCCTTGACCAGATACTGGGGTTTTAAGCTCTTGATTAGTTCTAACGGGGTGTCGGCCTCAAATATGATAACCGCGTCGACCATAATTAGCCCCGCTAGCATCTCGGCCCTCTCGGTTTCATTTCGGATGGGCCTTAAGGGGCCTTTGAGGCGGCTAACACTAAGATCGCTATTGAGCCCTACTATTAAAAAATCGCCTAAGGCGCGGGCCTCGGCTAGATAGCGCAGATGCCCTAGATGGAATAAATCAAAGCAGCCGTTAGTAAAGACCAGCTTCTTATTTAGGTTCTTAAGGGTCCTTGCTTTAACTAAAGCTTGCTCTAAGCTCATGATTTTGGATAGGTATTCTAGCATAGGGTAACCGTTCACCAAGTCTTTTTTTCCCCACGTTGTGGCTGGTAGCGACTTTCGAGTTGTAATTTAAGTTTTAGCATACCCTTAAGATCTTAACATTAGTTCTTTTGAGGTTTCTACTTAGCTCTATGCTCCACCATATCTTTTAACTTGGATTAATGTAAAATTACTAAGCTCCTATAGGGGGCTACATTGTTGCGGTATGGGTCGTCCCTTTCAATAGGCTTGGCACCGCAACGTTCACTTTTGTGAACGGGCCCTTAAACGTTCACATTTGTGAATGGAAACCTAAACCAGTTCGCGCTTACATCGCAGAAACATTAATCCCTAGAAGGGGTAAACCCTAATGGGGATTGCTTTCTAATGGCTAGATGCCTAAGGAGAGCTAAAAAGATTATAGGAGCAACTAGTCAAAGGAAAAAAAGAAATTAAAAAAAGAAGCTAGCCTAAAAAGCCGCCTAAAATTTATCGACAATCTATATATATATCAATAAGTAGCCGAATGAACGTAAAATATAACTAGGATTTTTTTTTGGATCTCAACAGTTATCTTAGATAGTCCTTATATTATAGCATAAAATATAGCTTTGAGGTCGAATATTTTATTTGAGTTTAATTTTTTAGTTGGCTTAAAGGTCATTAAACCGAGGTCAAAACGAGACAAGATTTAGTATAGGGTAGAGGCTAAATTAATAAACTACTACCGAAGCAGCTAAATTTTATCAAATTTGGGGCCAACAACGTTTTCTGGCCTGACTTTAGCATCAAAAAAAAATCGAAGACTAAGCCGGTTTAGCCTTCGAGTAGGGGCCCCTCAAGGCCTCGCTAAAGTGGCAGCCAGAATTAGAGGGGCGCAAGTTGGTTTTAGGGCCAAACATGATCACAAAAAAGGAAAAAGGCCGCCCTCCTACATTCTCACCAAAAATCTTACCAGCCAAAGGAACTAGTGGGGATAGTAGTTGTGCCTGTTCACAAATGTGAACGTTTAAGGGCCCGTTCACAAGAGAGAACGCTGCGGTGCCAAGCCTATTGAAAGGGACGACACATCCCGCAGCAATGTGGCCCCCTATAGGAGCTTAGAAATTTTAACATTAATCAAAGTTAAAATATATATTGTTGGAGCAGAGAGCTAAGTAGAAACGTTAAAAGAACTAATGTTAAGGACTTAAGGGTATGTTAAAACTTACATTACAACTCGAAAGTCGCTACCAACCGCAACGTGGGGAAAAAAAGACTTGGTGAACGGATACGGGGAAAACAAGGTCTTGAAGAGGCCTTGTGAACGGTTACTAAAAAAATATTTTAAATAGCGCTATTTAAGTAAAATAAGAATTAATTAAAATATAAGGCCGCCAAGCCCATGGCCGCACACCACAGGGAGAATAAGGGCAGGCGGTTGCGGGCCACTAGTGCGGTTAAAAGCCTTAAAGATAAATAGCCAGTTAAAGCGGCCACTACTAGGCCGATTAAGAGAAAATTAAAAGAAAAGGAATTTGATTGTCCAAAATTTAAAGATAATAGTAGGCCGCCGATGATGGCTGGTATAGAGAGCAAAAATGAATATTTAGCCGCCAACTCTCGACCTAGACCTAGCCACAGGGCGCAAACTATGGTTAATCCGCTCCTAGATAAGCCCGGGGCAATGGCCGCTCCTTGAGCTAAGCCAATTAATAGGGCTTTTATAATAGTTAAATCGAAGACGGATTCTTGTGGGTTTAGTTTTTTTAAGGCCGAGGAGGCTAAAACGAGCGCCGTAATTAATAAAGCCACAGCTACGGCCTGAAGGCTACTAAATAGAGAGCGTAGAAAATCTTGGAAAATTAGACCAGTTAAGGCTGTGGGCACCGAACCGATTACGATGAGCGAGCCTAGCCTAAAATCGGGATTGGTGGAATAAAGAAAAGCCAGCCTATTAAGGCTTAAAAGGGCCGAGGGGATTAATTTTAAAGCTCTGAGCAGCTTTAAAAGGCTTACCCGATAAAAGTATACTACGGCCAACAAGGTGCCTAGGTGGAGGACCAGATCGAATATAATCTCAGGCTCTTTAAAGCCAAAAAAGGCCTGGGCTAAAACTAAGTGACCGGAAGAAGAAATTGGTAGAAATTCGCAAAGTCCTTGGATCAAGGCTAGTATAATGACTGCGGTAAGAGTATTAAACACTTAAGGAGGCCTCTTTTAGGTGAATATTAGGTAAAGGGCTAGAGCGGCGCGCCCTAGTTTTGGGGACAATTTAGGTTAGTTTATAGTTTTTTTAACGGTTGATTTTTAGAAAGATGGCTGAGCAGATAAGAGGCCATAAGAGCATCATGTGGTTTTTTAGGCCGCTTTTATGCTCCTTTATTATCCTTTCAGCCGCCTTAGGGGCCAGCCAATGTTTATCTTTAAAGGGCGAGGAAGTTAAAAGTTCTAGGCAATCGGCGCTAAGCTTGGGCTCAAGGAGCCAAAGATCTAGCGGGGCGTTAAAGCCGGTCTTAACCGGGTTAAGGCGGCTCGAATCGGGTAAAATACCCTTAAGAGCCCGTCTTAAGATCATTTTGGTCAGACCGTTTTGATATTTAAAGGTCCCCGGTAGATTAAGGGCTAATGAAAGTAGCTTTGGGCTAGCCATGGGAAAGATACCTTTAACTCCGGCCGCTTGAGAGCTTAAGGCCTCGCTCCACAAAGTGGGAGTCGAGGTCTCGTAGTTCATCTCTTGATAGAGGCGATTAGAGAGAAACCAAGGGTAAGGATGAGGCATGGGGATGGGCGGGGCTTGACTTTCCATCTGCTTTATCCACTCTTGGTTAAAATATTGTTGATTTTGGGAGTAACGGTCTATATTTACCTTAAGGCGCTTATTTTTAAAGTCCACCCACCTTCTAAACCACTCGTCTCGAACCTCCGGGCTCTTTTTAAAGACCGGATGATCGTGAAGCTTGACCCAGGCCTCGGTTTCGGTTGCCAGGAGTTCGTTTAACCCTTGATCTTTAAGATCGGCGAAAAAACAAAAAAAGTGCTCGAATTCTCCAGCCAAACTCTCGTCTCCACCCAGACCGGAAAATAGATAACGATGGCCTTGCTCGTAAGCATTTTTGGCCAAAACGTAGTGGGCTAGCCAGGTGACGGTAATAATAGGGGCTTTGGTTATTTTTAATAAATTTTCGGTCTCTTTTAATAAGTCTGGGGCCCCCAAATCGATTCGGTTTAAATGCCAGCCAGTAGCTTTTATTAAATCGTTGACCCCTTGGCTCTCGTCATAGGGGCTATTGGCTTGCTCACTATAGGCTGCAAAAAAGCAGTTAAGTGGGCCTTTTAGTTTTCTTGCGGCTAGGGCGGCTACAGTGGAACTATCGAGGCCTGAGCTTATAGTGAAGGCTATGTTTTCATTTTCCAAGGCCTTAAGCCTAATATTGACGTTTTGATCTAATAGTTCTACGTATCGCTCAGACGCTTGTTGAGGGGAGGCTTTAGATGGCTCGGGGGCAAAGTCCATTTTTAGCCAGCGCTTTTCAATAGCTTGCTCCCTATCTAAGAGCAAATAATGGCCAGCCACCACTTGACGAACCCCTTGGTGAAAGGCGCGCCCTGGGTCTCTAAAAACGTAACGGTAGTGAGTGGCCGTAAAATCGTAGAAGGTTTGTTCGTCAATTTCGGGCGTTTGCCCTAGGATTTTAAATAGCTCGTCTAAAGTAAAGGCAAAGGCCCAGCCGGGGCCCTTTTTGGCGTAAAAAAGAGGGGTTAAGCCGCATCCGTCTCTTAGGAGAAACATTTGGTCGGCATAACTAAAGTAGTAGGCTAAGGCTAAATCGGATTCTAAATCGTTAGCCAGATTTGGGTTATGGGCTAGTTGAGTTAAAGTATCTTGATAGGGGCGATCAGCCGGGGGGTTAAATATCCGGCCGGCTAGGGCGTAAGAGTCTGGCCCTTGGCTAGGGCCGCTTTGGTAATAACCACCATGAGTACTAAATTTTACGGTCATTGTTTCTCCTTAAAGTTTGATATTTTTTTTATTAGCGTAATTATATTAGGAAATTTCAGAGCTGTCCAAGATAATTTGAGTAAAACGTAACCGTTCACCAAATCTTTTTTCCCCACGTTGCGGCTGGTAGCGACTTTCTAGTTGTAATTGAGTTTTAGCCTACCCTTAAGATCTTAACAGTAGTTCTTTTGAGGTTTCTACTTAGCTCTCTGCTACAACCAAATATTTTAACTTGGATTTAATGTTAAAATTACTAAGCTCCTATAGGGGGCTACATTGTTGCGGTACGTATCTTCCCTTTAAATAAGCTTGGCACCGCAACGTTCTCTTTTGTGAACGGGCCCTTAAACGTTCACATTGGTGAACGGACACAGTAAAACTTAGTAAACACGTATTCATGCTCGAAAGGGCTCTCGTCAAAGGCGGATTCAACGTGTCCCAGATCGTCACCGATGCTTCGGAAAGACCGGCCTGGTCATTGTTAGTGAGCTGCTGGCTGGAGACTGCCCAAAAGATATCATCAAAAGTATAGAGTGCGTGCTTGATTGACCTCTGAAAACTCCGAGGCAGAAGCTGTTGGACGCCGTCTCGGGTGTCAAGTACGAGCAACTCATCAGGCTATAAATGGAGGTTGATATGCTCGCTTGACTCGAGGCGCATATAGCGGATCGATGATAAACCGGAGCGGGATTTGTATGATCGGTCACGAGCAGGACCTCATGCCCCTAAAGACCCTCTCCGGAGTGTCACGCATCGGTATCATGATTATCCTGGCCGAGCTGGGCGGCGACGTGTCTAACTTTAGAACCGCTAAGGCCTTGTCCAGTTGGGCTGGGTTGAGTCCCGAAAACAACGAGTCCGCTGGGAAGAGGCGTAGCGGCAAGACTAAGCAAGGCAACGTACGTCTTAAAAGGGTGTTTGGCGAGGCTGGCTGGGCGGCGGCGAAAACGAAAAATTGCTATTTCAAGCAGAAGTGGGAGAGCATCCACCTTAGGTTGGGATTCAAGAAGACCATTGTGGCTATAGGCAACAAGATAT
>JAITQT010000350.1 GCA_031288745.1 Deltaproteobacteria bacterium | reverse complement strand
TCCCGACTCCATATTCAGAGATTTTTTTTCGAGAGGGGTTTTTGCGCTACGATCAATATTTACTTTCCCGCCTTAATCATTGGTACCTTAAGGCGTCAATTGGGTTTTGGCGGGCTGCTTTCCAGGCCGGGTAAAAGCCAAAGAAGAGTCCTATGGCTGCAGAAACCGTAAAGGAGAGGACCATAGAGACGACAGTAACGAACACTGCAGTTTTCCATAGGCTTTGAACTAGATAGGCCCCTAGAGAGCCAAAGAGAAGGCCTAAGAGTCCTCCAGTTACGGAAACTAAGAGGGCTTCTAAAAGAAACTGGGTTAAGATATCTTTTCTTCTAGCGCCTATGGCTAGCCTTACGCCGATTTCCTTGGTTCGTTCGGTAACGGAAACCAGCATTATGTTCATGATGCCTATGCCGCCTACGGCTAGAGAAACGGAGGCGATAGCTCCGAGAAGTAAGGTCATAGCTTCGGCCGAGGCTTCGGCGGAAGCCATGACGGCTGAAAGGTTATTTAGGAAAAAATCATCGTCTTGCAAGGGGTCAAAGATGCGATGGTTTTCTCGTAAAACCTTACGGATATCTTCCCCCAGAGTACTCATAACCTCTTCGTTAACCGCTTTGAGCATTATCATCCTCACCGAGCCTCTAAAGCGGTTATTGGCCAGATAACGCTGCGAGGCGGTGATGGGCACTAAAGCAGTGTCGTCTTGATCGCGGCCATCTAAACTTTGTCCCTTAGAGGCCAAGACCCCGGTAACGGTAAAGGGCACCGTACCTACTCTCATAGTTTGACCTACCGGGTCGATGGAGCCAAATAGTTCCTTAGCCGTGCTCTGACCTAGCCAGATGTTTCTGGCCCCAGACTGGACGTCTACGCTATCAATGGGTCTACCGCTTGATAGTGGCCAAGTGCGCACGGTTAAATAATCTTCGTTTACCCCTACGATAATCGTGTTCCAGTTTTGACCTCCGGCCACCAACTGGATGTAATTATTAACCACGGGAGAGACCGCCTCGACCCCGGGGAGGGCTTTAAGGCTAATAACGTCGCTCTCCTTAAGAGAGGTCTGGCTACCGGAGCCTGTGCGCACCCCGCTAGTGTTTTGAAAACCGGCTAAGATGATAAAGACGTTGGTGCCTAAAGAATCGACCTGCTTTTTGATGGTCATCTTAGTCCCTTCGCCCACGGCCAGCATCAGGACTACGGCGGCCACGCCGATAACCATGCCCAGCATGGTTAGAAACGAGCGCAATCGGTTGGCCCCGATGGCTCTGACGGCTTCAAGGAGCATGGAAAAAAACATCAACACCCTCAAAAATTTAAAGAATTTAGCCTAAAGTTTAGATAGTCGGCTCAAGTGGGGCCTTGTAGTCGGTTGTTAGGAGTTCTAAAGCGAATACCAAATAGGCTAGACTTAGTTTAGCTAAGTTAAAAAAAATTATCGCACCAATCAATTTCTAAGCCTAGGCTTTAAGCCTTTTTCGGCCAATAAAGAATCTTCAACTATCAATCCGTCGCGGAAGCGAGTCAGTCTTAAGGCGCACTCAGCCACGTCTGGTTCGTGGGTCACCACCACTAAAGTTAGTCCTTGTCGATTAAGCTCTATAAAAAGGCGCATGATTTCGTCGCTATTTTGGGTATCGAGATTTCCAGTCGGTTCGTCGGCTAGAACCAAGCTGGGAGAGGCCACTAAAGCTCTGGCGATGGCCGCTCTTTGCTGTTGCCCCCCGGAAAGTTGATTGGGTTGGCGCTTAGCCCAAGGGCCTAAACCCACTCGTTCGATCATCTCCATAGCCTTTTTGTTTCTACGGGCCGAGGGCATTTTGGCGTACAGAAGGGGCAGAGCCACGTTTTCTAAGAGATCGGCCCGGGGCAGTAAATTAAATCCTTGAAAGACAAAGCCGAGATAGCGGTTGCGACGGGCGGCCAACTCGTCAGGGCTTAATTTTTCTACCGGCTCTCCTAGTAAGCGGTAAACCCCGCCGGTGGGGCTATCAAGGCAGCCGAGGATGTTCATAAAAGTGCTCTTGCCCGAGCCAGAGGGGCCCATGATGGCCACAAATTCGCCTTGGCAAAGTGTAAAACCAACCCCGTGGAGAACTTCAAATTCTCCTGCCTCGGTGTGGTAGCTTTTTTTAAGATCTAGAGTTTCGATGACGGTTTGGAGCATACAAAATTAACCAGTCAGCAACCACGAGCTAAAGCTGGTGGCTTGAAATTGCGACTAAAGTCGCTTTGAAGAGTTGTCAAAGACCGCCGGCTGAAGTCAGCGCTCTGAGCTAACAGTACTTAGGCTGAGACTGAATCATTAACGTATTCTGACATTTTTGTTCTTTATTTTCTTGTTGAATGAGGAGTAATTATTTCATAGCCTATCTGCCTCACTGGTCCTCTTAACGTCAAGGAAATTTATTAGCCTTACTCGCTTACTACCAAACCCCCAATCGCATCCCCCTTCGGTAGCTGCGGCTGGGCTTTAGAGGCCGAGGATACGTAAAGAAAAAAGGCTAAAGTTACCGCTTAAAGTCGGTGGTTTTAATCCACCAAAACCAGGACGATAAATTATCGATCAAAAACAATGGGTCTGAAAGGTAAACTTACGTTTTAATCCAAGGATTTAATGGGAGTTTGGCCTTGGTTATCTGCGGCGAGGACCTCCTCCTCCAAAGGCGGGTGGGCCGCCTATAAGGGCGCGCTCTGTTTCGATTTGATTGTTTTCGCTAATTATAACAAAATCACCTTCTTTGAGATCTCCTCC
>JAITQT010000207.1 GCA_031288745.1 Deltaproteobacteria bacterium | reverse complement strand
CAATAATTGGAAAAGTTAAACTTTTTAAAAAAACATAAAATGTCAATGGGATTTAGGACCTTAGTCTTACCGTCCCAACTATAACCGTCGTACCAAGTAAGGATAAGTTTTCGAAGATTGGCTAACGTAGCCAGAGGTGGCATAACGCCGTCTTCTTTCAACTTTTGCAAGGCTTTAGTTAACCACCCCCCGAAACAATCGTCAAATTCTTCTATGGTAAAGCCGCAAACGCCAGCGAAATTCTCGTCTAAAGTCAAATCGTCGAGTTGATTGAGTCCGGCGGATAAGCCCATTAAGGCGTACCGGGTCACCCCGGTCACAAAGACGAAACGAAGGTACTTATCGCAGGATTTTAGTTTAGCGTAAAAATCCCTCAAGACCTCTTGGTTATCTTGCGCTAGCTTAATTTTCCTTAGATTATTGGTTACCGGCGCGTCGTACTCGTCTATAAGAACGACAATGCGGTGCCCATGTTGGTGGTATAAGCCTTCGATAAGGTTATACAGCATCATGTCTGGAGAGGAGGCGCTAATTTTTATATTTTCCAGCTTGGCGCGATTGAGCAAAACGTCTTTGAGGCTTTTTTTTGAGAACTGCTGGGCTGTTACTTGCGACGGCCATGTCGAGATTAACTACGGGATATATTTGGTTAAAATCGTAATTGGTTTGGCTAATCCATAAACCTGAGAATAATCCCTGAGGAGGCCCGTTAGGGTCAGTGGGGCCACTAAAAAGGGCTTCGAAAGTGCTTAACAGTAAGGATTTTCCAAACCTGCGAGGCCTTGACAGAAAATAGGCGTCGCCGTTGGCAATAGCATTGTAGACGAATTTAGTCTTATCGACGTAAAGGGAACCGCCTTCAATTATTTTTTGAAAACTCTGTAGGCCAAGGGGTATTTTTTTCATGATTGAGGGTCTAGACAATAGGCTGAAAGGTTTTAAGGCTCTTTACGCTCAAAATGATAAATATTATCAAACGTAGCTTCATTTTGACAGTTAAACTCCAAATTAGGCTTCCGTCTAGCCTCGTGCGCCTTTTTGAAACAGGCCCTAGGGTTTAGCTCCCCAAGCTTTTAAATAGCCTCCGATAGTCTAACACTCTCTTTTAATTTAGGCTAAGGGCCTGCTTATTATAGTTGGCTAAAACTTTATTCCTTCATAGCCAAATCTCTTAGCTTATTCATAGGTCAAGCCTTGGGGGCCTCAAACGTTAAGATATCGCTACTCAACTTAAAAGAACTAGTCTATCAGAGCTAGGCAGCGAACACGGCTGACCACGCCGATTCCTATTTTGATTAGAGTTTTAGCTTGGACTTTAGTTCGAGAGTTTTGGGGGGGCAGTTTTAAATTTGTCATCAACTAGAATAATAAGGGTTGTCGGCTAAGTCTATGGGGTTTAGGACTCTAGTTTCGCCGTCCCAACTATAGTCGTACTAATTAAGGTGCCGATAGCGAAGAGCGGCTAGAGTGGAGTTAGGCGCATGTCCCCCTTTATCGTGGGCGTATTTAAGCAGTAAGATAACCTCATCCTTGAAACAATCGTAAAATTCATCTATGGTAAAGCCGTAAACGCTAGCGAAATTCTATTTAAAGTTAAATCCGTTAGTTGATTGAGTTCGGCGTATAAGCCCATAAAAACGTAGCGGGCTACCCCCATAACAAAAACGAAACGAAGATACTTGTCGTAGGATTTGAGGACTAAATAGAAATATCTTAAGGGTAACTGTTCACCAAGTTTTTTTTTTCCCCCACGTTGCGGCTGGTAGCGACTTTCGAGTTGTAATTAAGTTTTAGCATACCCATACTTTTACCTACTGAATAAGGTAGCCTACTTAGCATTATGCGACAACAGATTGCTCTAGTAATTGCAGATAGTCAGCTACAATGGGTTTTTAGTTAAGGCTACTTTTACTAGAGACCCGTTGTTTTCTTAATTTGTGAACATTGGCGGCAGTATCCTCTAATTTGATTTTGAGATTTTCTTTGAGTTATTCTGGGCTAGAGTATCTGGGTAAAATCGTAATCGGTTTGGCTAATCCATTATATGAAGCAATATTATTGAGGTATGTTCGTCCTTAACAATTAGGCTTTGGTATTTTAACGTTTATGAGCAAAGAAAACTTGTGAAAAAACACTGGAAAGCCTTGCTAAAATTTCTAAGTGCAGCAGGTCTCCTGGATAGGTTGTGAACGGTTACTGCCTTAAGCGGCAATGGCACGCCGCTTTCAATTATGCGCAAATTAATTGAAAACCAAAGAACTCAGGATTGAAAACAAGATTTACTAGAATGAGCTTATATCCCGACTTCAAAGAGAACTCGGAGTTATATGGCGCAGCCGATAAATTATAATTTTAAATCTGATGATTCAATATTTAGGCTTTGTTCAATAATAGCTAAAGGTTCCGCTCGGATTACTAGATATATTCTTAAAATATATTCACCAATAATACCGAATAAAAATGAATTTATGCCAATACCAAATGTAATTAGTATAAGAATACTAGCAATACCACGAGGAACTTCTGGATGTAAAAGTTTATTAATAAAATAATAAAACATACCCACGATACTAATAACCAGAATAATAGCTCCCAAAAATGAGGCCAAACGTAATGGTATGGTTGAATGATTAAAAACAGCCGTCAAACCGAGGCGAGAAATCCGCCAAAAATTAAATTTACTCTTACCAGCCAGGCGAGCTTGTCTGTCGTAAGGAACGCCGGTTTGGTTAAAACCGAGGCTAGCGATCATTCCGCGTAAATAAGGGTTTGGTGTTTTTAATTTAATAAGAGATTGAATTACCTTCCTATCAATCAACCTAAAATCCCCAACGTCTCTTGGAATAGAATGCTCGCTAATTTTATCTATTATCCAATACCCTAACTTACGAAATAAATATAGGGTATAGCTTTCGGGGCGTTTTTGGCGAACCCCATAAACCACTTGATAGCCTTTTTGCCATTTTTCAAAAAACGACTCCAATAACTCAGGGGGATCTTGCAAATCAGCGTCAATCTGCATAACGGCGTCTCCCCGGGTATGGAGATAATTGGCCATAATTGAACGCTGAAACCCAAAATTTTGAGAAAACCGAATGGCCTTAACCCGATCGTCTTTTTGGGCTAAATCGGATAAAAGCGACCAAGTGTTGTCTTGGGAATGGTTATCGGAAAAAACAAATTCAAACTCACATCGATCTTTCATACGTTCAGAGAGGCTAAGGAGACGATTATATAAAATAATAATATTATCTTCCTCATTAAAAACTGGAATAGAGATAGATATAAGTGGTTTTTTTATAGTCATAATATTTCATTATTTTTTTTGAAGATAGCAATCGCGCATATATTTAATAATCGCCGGCAATGTATCACGGAAAGAAACTTGTTGAATAATCTCACTCGGGTGAAAAATTTTGTCATAATTTTCGTCCGGTAGGTCGGGCAAAGAGCCAACGCGCAATAGCTGGCTTTGGCCAAAAAAATCAAATACTTTTTCAGCTAAAGCTCTTAAAGTAATGGGCTGACCATGGCTCATATTAATAACGCCTAACGACTCACCTTGGGCGATAATCTTGATGGCCATAGCCGCATCTAAGTAATGGTGATATTCCCGTAGTTGATGACCGGAAG
>JAITQT010000175.1 GCA_031288745.1 Deltaproteobacteria bacterium | reverse complement strand
ACGCCGCTTTAATTTCATTAGCCTATTATCATAGACGGATGACGTCACGTCAAGAAGAGATGCTAAAGCTACCAGCTAAAGCTGGTGGTTTTAAACCACCAAAACCGGGACAATAAATTGTGCTGTGACCTAAGCGGCCCTCCCCCTTTGTTCAAGGGGGAGGGCTATTAGTATTAAAAATTGGAACTATTACTTACGGCAGACTCTTATCCATAACCTCGGGCGGTAGCTCAAAATCCAAATCCCGCACCTCTCGCCAGGCGCTGGCCTTACTACCTAAAGTTAACGATTCCGGTGTTTGAAGATCGTAAACCCCGCCGTCTGGGCCCGAGGACCTAATGATAGTCTTTTCGCCCACCTTAATGACTATAGCCTCAGTCGGCGGTCCCTCGCCTATGGCCATCGCCCCAGTAACTACGGCTGGGGAGCCTGGTTTGGGCGGCTTACCATCAGAGTTAAGGCCGGCCCCGGCGTTTATAAAGGATGGGTATAATTGAGGTTGAGGTAGACCGGTAAAGGTATCGACCATATACTGGTAACCATAGCCAACCTCAAAACACGACTCTGACGACGGCTCAAAGCTAGTAAAGACGGTTAAGGAATTTCCGCCTCCAGCAGCCACAATTTTAGGTTGGGTAACTATCATCTCGTAATTGTGGCTCGAAGAAGGGGTAAAAGTGGTCCCTATATCAAGAAGCCTCTTATAACCTACAATCTCGGGTTTAAGAAAGGCATTGAAAAGAGCGGCGTAATTGGTGGACCCGCCGGAAACAAAGGGTAAAAGAGAATACTGAGACTTTATATTAATAACCCTTCCGTCGTTATAGACCTTAGCTCCCGAAACGTCAACTAGTTTATTAGCTTCTGCCGTTCTATCTTTAAAAGTCATCAAGCCATTTTTATTAAGCTCTTCTTTTATCCCATAGAGATATTGCTTGTGATTGTTTTGGCAAGCAGTGGTCGCGGCCCCGAGGCAGGGGTTAAGATCGTCGAAGCCCCAGAGCCTTCCGGTACCGAAGACCACCCACAAGGCCCCTTTTTTATCGTAGGCGCTATTGACCGCACCGGAAACCGGTCTTTCAGTATTAAATAGACGCCTAATCTTCCACTTATTTACCGCTAAGGGCTGACCATCTAAATCGACCATCTGGAGGCGATAGACTGCCCCGGTATCAAGGCGGCTAACGCTATCGCGGCTAACGGTCAATCCATAATAGATAGCGTGGTTATTCCAGGGATTTGACTTAATTTGAGCTATAGGTACGAAAGGATCGGTAAAAAAACTATTGTTTTCACTAACTGTTAAGAAATTGGGATCGCCTCCTTTTTTGGGATCGGTTTGAACTACCTCTTCTCCAGTAGCGGCCTTAAGGACGATTAGCTTGGCCCGCTGGTTGGAGTGGCCTTGATAAGGGCTTAGCTCGCCGTATTCGACATAGGGTGTGGAAGCGGACACCAGGGCTTTATCGCTAACCGGACCAGAGGCTAAAACAGCGTACCACTCTCCCCCGCTTTGGATTATGGCCGGAAGGCCCACGGTGAGCCCTAGAGAGAGAGAACTATAGCGCCACAGTAAGATAGGGGGTTTTTCAGGGTCGGTGACGTCTAAGGCGAAAATCTCGGAAAAGAAATGAGGGCCTTGGGCTTGATCGGCGCTTTGAGAGGAAATAGGCCTTCCGCCAAGCCTTAAACCTCCAAAAAGAACAGTTCGCCATTTTCCGTTTATTTTTATATCCGAGATCATTGGCTTAAGGTCAACGAAATAACCATGAAGGTACTCGGGGTCGGCTAGAAACTGTAAGTGTGGTAAAACCGAAGTCGGAATATAAGCCCAGACCTCGGCACCTAGCTCGTGGGCGCTCTCAGAGCCGCTAGAGGTGGTTGTATAATGGACCCGACCTCGTTCTAAAGAGCCAAAAAAGCCTAAGTTTATGGCGTGGAGCATGCCGTCGTTGGCCCCGACGTAGACCATCTGACGACGAGAGGCCATTTTTTGACGAAACTCAAGATAACTTCTATCGCCGTAGATTAGATTATAGGCAAAATTCGGGGCTCCGACGATAATGGGTTTGGAATTAATGATATCGCCTAGACGCCAGACCACCGGACTAGTGTTATCGCTCCAAGGGTCGCCCACCGTTCTTGAGCGCCACAAGGGAAAATCGACCCCGGCCACATATTCGATTAAAGTTTTAGTCGTCTCCTCTTTGGTCATTTCCGTGGCCCCGGGTAGAAAATCAGTATAGTTGATGCTGAGCATTAGAGAACTTAGGTCATCGGTCGAATCTTGACTGGTAAAAGGGGCTAAGGTTACGTCTCCGTCTAAGGAGGGTTGGCCGTAATAGATAAGCCTACGACCTTGAGAAATTGTGGCCGGCTGGTCGTAAGGGCGGTTTCCAGAAAGGACTTTAGAGCTATCTAACGAGGCTAACCACTTTCCAGTGTCAAACAAGGGCTTAAGCTTATGGATGTCCTTAGGGTGAGCGTTAGAGCCGGTTAACATAACCAGACGGTTCTCACCAGTGACATCCTTACATCGACTAATATAGTTGCCAAACGAGTAGCAGGCCGGGGGATTAATCATAGGCGTTTTTACGCTACTAAAAGTGACCACATTATCGCCAGAAGCACCGTTAGAATCACTTAAAAGCGTAAGGGCCTGATCCCCATCTGAGTCTTCCCTCAAATTTCCAAATTTATCGACAAACAAGCCATAAAGCCCTCCGCCCCAAACTATGTTCTGGGATGAGTCTAAGGGGTTTGAGTATACGGGATAATATACCGATTGGACAGAGACCCCGCCTTCCAAAACTGAATTAACCGAGGCGGAAGTGGCCACGCCAGTCGAAAGAGATTTGGCAATAGACTTAAAGGCCGTCTCTATCTTTTGGGGAAGTTCGGCGATATTAGTCGACTGAAAATAGTTTTTAGGATTGCCGTCCTCTCCTTCCCACTCACCGGCGTCTGGTACGCCGTTGCGGTTAAGATCGTTAAAGCCACCATATTTGGCCGCTAACCACAAAGGATTAGGCAAATCCCCCACGTCTTTAGCGTTAGTTTTAAAGGCAAAAATCCTAGATTGGCTTTTTAAATCTTTAACTCTTGTTCCGCAGCCGTATTTACCTGAGCTAGACCCACCTACGTACTGACAACCCGGGGGAGTTAAGTTACCTAAGGCCGGAGGAGTGTTCATGGTCAAATCGAAATAAGTATTATCGCGCGTTGTTCCGCTTATGGTGTAACCCATGGCCATGCCCACGGTGGTGCCTGGCACCGACCAAGAGCTAGTAATGAGAAAGGCCTTAACCTGAGAGGGCAAAATTTCGATAAAATCTTCCCGGCTATCGGCCGTGGAAGGGTTTCTAAAGGTGTAATAAAGCTGAGCTCGAGCCACGGAGGAATCGCCGCTATCAATATTTACCGAGTTTTTCTCGCGCATAGAGAGCGGGGTTGAGTTGTTGGTCAATAGTTGGAAGGTATAGGTGACTTGCCCGTCGCCCTCCCAGTCGCCGCCCTCTTTGGCGTCGGAAAAATTAACCTTGATCTGTGCTTTGAAGGTTTGCCCGTTGCGATCTACGTCCCAATCTAAAACGAAATAATTAAGAAAGGTCCAATTACCCGAGCCAACGCTATTTACGGGAAAAACGGAGATTGCCTTTATAGTGCGGCCATTGCCATCTTTTACGGGAAACCTTAATTCCGGGAAGGCCGAACTCATCGTCACCGCGTAAAGATCGACCCCGCTTTCAGCCGCTTTGTTGACCTTGGAATTAATATTATGTATATGGGCGTAATAAGCCGCCGCGGCCGCGCTGTAAGTGCCCTCGAAAGACTGCGCTGCGGGACAGATCCCCTTGATGTTTTTAAGGCTAGATA
>JAITQT010000161.1 GCA_031288745.1 Deltaproteobacteria bacterium | reverse complement strand
CTCTCTGCTCCAACCATATATTTTAACTTTGATTAATGTTAAAATTACTAAGCTCCTATAGGGGGCTACATTGCTGCGGGATGTGTCGTCCCTTTCAATAGGCTTGGCCCCGCAGCGTTCTCTCTTGTGAACGAGCCCTTAAACGTTCACATTTGTGAACGGACACAAGTAAAGATATAAGATAATTACAAAATTTAGGTTTCTACGGTCTGGCGTAGCCAAACCAAGCCGCCTTAAACCAACTTTCCTTGATTAACTTTTTAAAAGAGGGCTCAAAACCCGCTTGCTCTAAGGTTGGCCAGATGAGTAAATCTTGGTCGAGGGCAGTGTGGCTCAGTAAGGGGATAAGCTCTTTAGAATTAACGCTCCAACCAGCCCAGCAGGCCCTAGCGTAGCGACTAGAGCGGGGGCTTTCCTTTTCCGCCTCTCGCCAAAAGCGCTCTGCCTCGCTTAAAAGATAGGCTGCGTCTTTGGGTGAGACCAAAGATATCTCAGCCATGACTAACCCTCGTTCGGCCAAAGTTTGAGCTAGCTCCGTTATGGCCACTTCAGCCGGGGTAGTGCCGGAAGAGAGCTTTAGGTTTTTTTCGCTAGTTAGTTCTTGTTGGGCGCTAGCTAGTATTTTATCGGCTAATCTTAAAAAGGCCATTTGATCTTCAAGCGGGGGGTAGCCTGAGGAGGCGCAGCGCCTTAAAAAGGTGGCTAGGCGAAATTTATGCCAACTAGGGAGAGGCTCGTAACGGAGATTTATTAAAAGCCTTTCTATCTCACGGTTAAGGGAGGCCGCCAAGCGCTCTTGGAAGGTGAGCGAGGGTATTTTGAGAGCCGGGTGGGAGGCGGCTTCAGAGAGTAAGGCTTGAGGAGGCTCAAAGGGCCAGCCGAAGCTCTTATTGGCCCCAGTCGCTCCGCTATCAAGCTTGTCTTTTAAATCAACTCTTACCCTAAGCCAAGTAAGGTCTTCTAGGTCAGAGCTTAAATAAGTCCCGCTTAAGTCTTTTTGCTCGGATAATAGCTCAAGGCCTAAAAGATAGGCCTTTAAACATTCGTCAAAGGCCTTTTTAGAGGCGAGAGACGAATTTATGTTTTTATCGTCAGCCCAATTGGGGGTGGAGGCTAATAGACAATAAAGGGTTAAGCCCAAAGCGAAGTGATAATCGGGATCGTCTGGTTTAAGCTCGATTAGCCTACGGCAGACGTCGGCCAATAGAGCGTAGCCAATAGATTTGAGCCTAGGCGTTCGTTCGCACTCTAACCATATTAAAGAGGCTGTCCGTCTTAATATATCAATTTTCGGGGCCCCGAAGGTCAGATACTGCCGAAAGGCGGCGAAAGCCTGAGCCACAAGCTTTTGGCGGGTCTCAATTGAGCCTTTGGGGAGATCTAAAGCTAGTAAAATATCAAAGCCTCTTTCAAACCAGCCTAGAGAGGGATTAGGGGCAAGGCTAAGGGCCTTAACAGCCAGTTTATCCGACTGAGCCGATAAGCGCTCAAAGTTATCCCCTTCTGAGGTGGCGGCTAGCTTTAGTAAAAGCCTAGAGAGGCTTTTAACGGCTTGTAAGTTATCAGGAGCTAAAGCTACAGTCTTTTGCCGCTTTTCTAAGGCTAAATCTAAGATAAGAGCGATGCGCTTGATAATCTGCTCGGCTGATTCGTTATTAAAGTCGGGGTTATTCGAGCTAGAGTTAATAGAATTAGGGCTATTAGAGATAGCATTATTTGAGCTAAGGGAGAGGGCGTTAGAACAATGTTCTAGAGTGTCGGCCCACTTCAACAAAGCTTGATGGGGCTCGGAACTGAGGTCACAATATTTTTGAAACTTTTCTCCAGCTTGCTTAAAAAGAGATAAAAAAAGATTTTCCTTAGTTTGTCTCAAGGCCCGACGGTAATAATCGCGGCCTTGGTTAAAAAGGATATCAATATCAGGAGTTTGGGAGGAAGAAAAGGAGAGGAGGTAAAGAGCGTCTTTTAACTTCCACAGCTCTTCCAATGAGTTCTGAGTTGGCGCTAGGGTTTCCACTCTATCTAGTTGGCTTGATAACGAGGCTAGTTCAAAACGATCAAGGGGGAGCTTTAAGGCTAATTGGTAGAGAGAGAGGCAATTAATAAACAAGGCTTCTCTTTCGTTTTCATCCGTTTGTTTTTCCGATAAAGCTAAAAGAGATGAGGCCCAAGACTCCAAAAGGTTGATTTTTTTTACCTTTTGTGGGCCGAATCGCTCTTGAGAGCCAATTAAGGGGATTTCGACGGGCATGTCTTTAAAAGCCTGGTAAAAGTCGTCGGAGGCTTTTTTTATTTCGTTTCGCTGAGTGGTAGGGTCGGCTAGATTAGAGAGCAAATAAAAGCGGTCGCTCCAGTATTCGGGGCGGAAAAAGGGCTTAATATTATTTTGGTCATAGCGCCTTTCGAGCTCTTCTAAAGTTACTTCTCCGTCGCGCAAACGAGAATTCCAGAGAAGATCGAGGAGCAAGGGGTCGGCGTATTTTGGTTGAGTCAGTGAGCCCTCTTGGGGGATAGGCGGGGCTAAGGCTTTTATTTCTAAAGCGGCGGCTTTTTCATAATAGGCTAGGCCTTCATTTATAAAATTTAAGCGCTCGTAGGGGTCTAGGGAGAAAAAGAGGCGGATTTCGCTAAGTCGGCCCAATAATCTAGGGATTATCGAAGAGGTTGGGTCTTTAGTCCTAGCTTGATGAAGTAGAACGGCCGCCCTTTCCAGCTGGGCCTCGTAGCCTTGCTCGAAATCTTCTTTAGAGGCTGAGAGTAATATCTTTTTAATATCCGCAACCGTTAAGGTTTGGGCCAAAGCTGGAGGAGGCGAGAGAAGATAGAAAGAGAAAACTATTAAGAGAGAGGATATAAAGGCCGAGCGAAAAGAGCTAATAGGGGAGCCAAAAAAATAATCTATAAAGCGAGGCCGGGCTAAATCGAAATTAAAGTCCATCTCATTAACCTTAAAAAAAAGCTGGGGCCGATTAGAATTTAAAGGGAGATAGAAGATTTGGTTAAGGCCCTAAAAAATGGTCTTGGTTAGATTAAGATCGTTCTTTTTCTAGCTCTCCAAGCTTAAAGAGGCGCAAAAGACTCTGGCTTTTTTGGCGTAGTCGTAGACGGGCGTTAAGGGAGTTAGACCTCTTTGTTTAGCGATGGCCTCAATTTTACTTAAACTAGGGGGCCAGATTTCAAGTAACAAACGCCCGCCTGGCTTTAAATTTTGGGGAGCTGCTTCAATTAGCTTTTCAATTACTGCCAAGCCTTCCGCCCCCCCGCAAAGGGCTAAGGTAGGTTCATATAAGGCCACGTCCGGCGGTAGAGTGGGCATCTGATCTTGAGGCACGTAAGGAAGGTTAGCGCAAATTAGATCGAATTTAGTTTGTTCAAACGGGGCTAAAAGGTCGCCTAAAAAAAAAGAGACTCTATCTTTAAGAGCGAAAGAGGCCGCATTTTTTTCAGCTACCAACAGGGCTTCAGGACTAATATCGGAGGCCATTACTTTTAGATTTGTGACGTTTTTAGCTAAGGCTAAGCTAATAGCTCCGCTCCCACAGCCCACGTCGGCGGCAATGGGGGCCTCTTCTTTAAGAGATTTTAATACCCTTAAAGCCTCGTCCACCAAGCGCTCGGTCTCAGGTCTTGGGATTAGGGTGGAGGGATTGACTATCAGATCTAATTTATAGAACTCTTTATGACCTAATATATAGGCCACCGGCTCGCGCTCGGCCCTGCGGCGCACTAGGGCGCGGTAGCTAACTATTTCTTCTTGGGTCAGAGAGCGCTCAAAATTAATATATAATTGAACTCTTGGTAATTTAAGCACCTGGCTCAAGAGTAGCTCAGCCTCAAGCCTAGGGCAAGAAGGATCCTTTTGCCCCAAAAAATCAGCGGTCACGGCTAATATTTCGGCTACAGTCCAGCTTTTTTCAGCCATTGGCCCCCTCCGCGGAGGCTAAGAGCTTAGCTTGAAAGTGGGCCCCGACCACTCCGATGACCTCGCTGAGATCTCCGTTTAAGATTTCGTTAAGCTTATAGAGGGTCAGGCCCACTCTATGGTCGGTCAGCCTTCCTTGGGGGTAGTTATAGGTCCTGATGCGCTCACTGCGATCGCCCGTGCCGACTTGATCACGGCGGTCTTGACTTATCTTTTTAGCTTGCTCAGCATTATAAAGATCTAGTAGCCTAGCTCTTAAGACTTTAAGGGCTTTTAGCTTGTTTTTTAGTTGAGATTTTTCGTCTTGGCAAGTCACTACTAAATTGGTGGGTAAATGGGTCACCCTGACTGCCGAGTCGGTGGTGTTAACGCTCTGTCCGCCAGGACCGGAAGAGCGAAAGACATCTATGCGCAGCTCATCGGGCTTTATATCCACTTCCACATCCTCAGCTTCAGGCAGCACCGCCACAGTCACGGTGGAGGTGTGGACCCGGCCTTGGGTTTCCGTTAGCGGAACTCTTTGGACCCTATGGACCCCGCTTTCGTATTTGAGGTGACTAAAGACTCTATCGCCGTCAACTGAAAAGATAACCTCTTTAAAGCCCCCTGAGTCGGAGGGGCTAACTGACAAAAGATCAATTGTCCAGCCCATGCTTTCAGCGTAACGGGCATACATGCGAAAGAGATCGTTAGCGAACAAGGCCGCCTCGTCGCCTCCGGCCCCGGCTCGGATCTCCACCACCGTGTTTTTATCATCGTTGGGATCGCGAGGCAATAATAAGACTTTAAGCTCTTCTTCTAGTAAGTTAAGGTCCTTACTTAGGCTTTCAATCTCG
>JAITQT010000050.1 GCA_031288745.1 Deltaproteobacteria bacterium | reverse complement strand
GGTGGCTTTAGCTTTAAAGCGCGAAAGCCCTTACGCTGGCTTTATGCAAAACGATCCCAAGGCCCCGGAACTTACGGCTAAAGAACAGTTAAACACCATCTGTAGCGTGCCTTTAACTTTCCAAGGGCCTCACCAAGGAAACATTAGTTTATTTAATAAAATGGGAGGACACCGCGGGGGATTAGCGGTTAACCCCCAGCCCTTTGACCGCGAAGACATGGAACTCCTCCAAGCCATGAATAGCATCATTTCCGGGGTTGTCGAAAATGCAGTGACTTTTAAAAAAGTCGAAAGCCTTTATAGCTCTAACGAGGAGATGGTCCGTTACCTCTCCAATCTCTACGACATCTCAAGCGCCATGTTAACCACCGTGCGCTACGACGAGCTGGTTTGGATTATCATTAAAGCCCTAACTCTTAAGCAAGGCCTGGGCTTTGATAAAGTCTTAATTCTATTAAACGAAGGAACTGAAGAAGAACCGGTTCTGGTCAGTTCGGCTTTTTGGGCCACTGCCCAGGTAGAAGATAGCGAAGAACTACGCGAACCGCTAGTTGAGGTGCTGCGCCGTCCTTCGAGGGCCGAGGCCTCGAAAATGGTTGATTCAGGCCTCAAAATAGCCCTATCCATCCCCGTGACGGCCGACTCCAACCGCATCTTGGCCCGGGTAATTACCGAGAAAAAGCCCCTTTTAGGCTTTAGGGGTATAGATGCTTACGACGATCTCGATTTAGGCGATTTTGGCTCTCGAGCTTACGCCGCTGTGCCCATGCTAGCTAAGGGCCGGGAGGTGGGGGTGATTGCCGTCGACCGCTCTGTAAGCGGTGAGCCGCTTACAGCCTCAAGCTTAAGAGATCTAACTATGCTAGCTAACCAAGCGGGCCTAGCTATAGAAAACACCAGGCTTTACGATGAAATTCGACAAAGTAACGTTACCCTAACTCAAGTTAGAAACCGCCTTATAGAAGCGGAAAAGCTAGCCGCCCAAGGAGAAATGGGCACCCAACTAGCCCACGAAATAAGAAACCCCTTAGTTTCCATTGGGGGATTTACTCAAAGGGTTCTAAAAAAAATGGACCCCGAAGACCCTTTGCGCAAGTACGTGGTTGTTATTTTAGAAGAAGTCGAGCGCCTCAACGGGGTGCTCAACAATGTCCTTGACTTTTCTCGTGACGAACAAGGCTTAATTAGAAAATTTTACCTTCAAGACGTGGCCGAGGAAGCCATAAAATCACTTAAACACGAAATGGAGCGAACTAACACTTTAGTTAAGACCGATTACGAAGCCGATTTACCTAAAGTTTTAGCCGACGACCGCCAGGTCATGCACGTTTTTTTAAATTTAATCGCCAACGCTTCTCAAGCCATGGCCCCTAACGGAGGGACGGTTTACGTTAAGATTTATCAGTATAAGGAGAACGAGACCCTCTACGCAGCCTGCCAAATCACCGACACTGGCCCAGGCATAGCTGAGCAATTACTGCCCAATATCTTTAACCCCTTTTTCACCACTAAAACCAAGGGCACTGGGCTAGGGCTGTCAATTGTAAAAAAGATAATTGAGCGTTACAACGGTCAAATAGCCTGCGCCAATCGCCCGGAAGGCTATAGTGATGGTGGAGCTTCCTTTACCTTTATGTTTCCCGCCGCTACTTAAGGAACTTTTAGAGAGTAAACCCTCCTTTTCTAAAGGGAGGGGCTTATAAAAGCCCTCGGTAACGAGGGTAAGCTAGAGGTGGAGGGGTATTTTTCTGGATAAATAGAGTAGAGCCAGCCTCTTGCGGCCCAGAAAATAATGTGCCTCTCCAAATCGATCTCCATCTTGGCAAGCTAAGGGCGGCGATGGTAACTCTCCAGTCTGACCATCGTTTGCGTTAAGTGCAACTTAAACCAGGCTAACATCCCTAAAAACTCCGCTCCAGACACGGCCTATGGTTGGTCTTCTCTCAGATTTTAAACTTGCCTCAGCTTAAGATCGTTAACGCCTTTAGGGGCCGGTTGGGCCTAAGTAGACGAGACTTAATACGTTCGGGTTTTCTAGAGGGTTATTCTTGGGCTCTAAGAGCGCCTTCGGTTTAAGACTTAGCCAACTAGTCCGGGCCAAGGGAAAATATATGGGTAGTTTCCTGGCCTTACGTAGGCAACGTGGCTATCCTTGCCTCCGCCAGTTTCAACTTTAAAACGCTTAAAGGCTTGATTACCACCTCCCACAACAATTGCCGTTGGCCCGGATGGGCGAATAATTATGAATGGTCTTTTCGCGTTTTTTCAGATTAAAGAAGAAGAACGCCATTTCTACCCTAGCTAAACTCAGGGGCTCCTGGCAGGAAAGAAGATGACTGGTATGAAACGACAAAGCCTTTGGCTTCATTTAGACCTTCCCCTAGAGGCTCTCTGATGCTTGGGCACCCCGTTACGCCCATTTTGTTCGGATTGGCTCAGCTAATAATTTTTTTATTTCTATTCTCCAAAATCAGAAAAAAAAACCTCAAATATACCCTCATTTTTATCTATTTATCCTTAAATATCTGTAGTTTTAAATTTTTTTTCGATCTCCTCCTCTTCCCCTCCTCAGACCCGCTCGACCTTGAGCTTTGGAATTACCTCTATAGGCCTTTAATCCGCTGGCAAACGGTCCATTTGGTTGCCCTAATCCCCTTGGCCCTCTTAACCGTGGCGGCCAAAATAATTAAGCTTATAACCAACCGCCGCTCAGTAGCTTTCGATAAACTCTTTAAAGCTAAAAAGACTTGGGCTAGCTGGATGGATCTAAGGTTATTAATCCTTTTTTTGCTATTAATCTTTACCTATTATGACTTCGCTCGCTCTTTAACCCCGCCCGCTGTGGCCCAGGAAAAACTATCTATCCCTAGTCTCCCTTCTTCGCTAGAGGGCTTAAAAGTAGCAGTTATTTCCGATTACCACCATAATCTTGGCCTTAATTTTGCCGAACTAGAAATCACCTTAGCCCAACTTCAAGAGGCTAAAATAGATCTGCTGGTTATTGCCGGTCGGCTAATAGACGGTCGCGGGCCCCTTGCTCGCGATTACTCTTTAGCCTTATCGCTTCTAGTTTCGCCCCCAAAAAACATAGCCGCCTTTCCGGCGGCTAACGAGATTAAGTCCTCGGAACTTGCCGAATCGGGCAGGTTTTTTGATTTTTTAGGCTTAAAACTCATAACTGCACGGGTGGTAAAGTTGCCAGACCTCGCCTTAGTTTTAGCTGGAGAGGAAAAGGCCGAGAACGGGGCAATAATCTTAAACGACATGCAAGAGCCTATCAATCTTGATTTTTACGGTTCGGAAAGAACCCCCAATCTCTTAATTATGGTCTGGCAAAACCTCTCCTACGGACTCAAGGTCGATCTCTTTTCCACCAAGGCCTTCCGCCGCGAACTCTTTCCCTCGACTTCTCTAAGAGAAAATTTAGTGGCCTTCCTCAATCAATACGATCAATTAGATAGCCTCGGACGAATTGATAAAATAAATCTCATCTTCAATTACTCGCCTACCAACGAAAGATTTCAGAGCCCTTGGTCATGGCCAAAATTAACTATTTTAACCCTAGGCGGCCTTTAAAGTTATCACCTAAATTAGGTGCAATTATGCTTAAGAAAAATCCAAAACCAAGTCTACTTTTTTTGGTCAAAGGCTTTAACCATTGTAACTTTAATCTTTACGATTAACTATTGTATTTATTAGATATTTTTATTTTTCTTGCTACTAGCCTAATCTTATTTTAATCTTAAACTTAAAGTTGACGAAAATCTTGGTCTAACTCCTGGAGTTTGGTTAAGATTATTCTAACCCAATTTACGTCTTTAGGCTCACCTTATTTTATGATCAGTAAGCTCCGACGATAGCTAAACGAGCACGCCTAAACCTAATAAAAATAAGGTGCCTATAGGCGCAACTAAGAGTTTTCCCCCTTAGGTTAAACCTAGGAGGGCCGACGACGAGGATAAAGATGAAATCACTTTTCGCGGCTTTATTGATTACCCTGGCGCTTTGGCCTTCCGCTCTCGCCTCGGCCGCAGATTCAGCCATTATTGCGCTCCCAGACCCGCAAAAGAGCGGCGGTGGCCCCATACTAGAGGCCTTGGCCAACCGAAAATCTGAACGAGCCTTCAAGGCCCAAACCTTTGATCTTCAAAGCCTTTCAACCATCTTTTGGTGCGCCTTTGGGGTTAATCGGCCAGACGGCAAACGAGTGATCCCTACTTATCGCAATCAACAAGAATTAGAAGTTTATGCTGTCTTACCATCAGGAGTCTTTCTATATCAACCATTGGAAAACAATCTGAAAAAAGTCCTCGACGGCGACTTTACTCTTGATTATGGCGGCTCCCCCCTAACTTTACTCTACGCCGGCCCGACTGCCAACGGTCAAATAGGGGGACTTCACGCTGGTTCCGCCTATCAAAACGTCTCTTTGTACTGCGCCTCGGAAAAGATAGCCAACGTGGTTAAGGTTACGGGCATAAACCTACTTAAAGACAAGCTCAAACTTCAAAAAGGCTGGCAAGTTTTAGTGGTTCAGTCTATAGGCTATTCGGCCGGAATTGAGCCTTAAGATCAAATAAGTTTATTATTCTAAAAATATTAAATGCTTGTTTATTATAACCACTAACCTCTTTAAGAATGCTAGACAAAAAAATACTCTTTAGATTCCTATGTTATATATAAAAACTAATTATTTTTACTATAATTATAGATAAAAATTTCCCTTCAAAAACGAGGCCTGGTCCGTGAAAAATATTTCGCCGCCAACTTTATCTTCGTGAACTGGGTACCGGCTTCTACGGAAGCCGAAAGGCGCTCATTCAGAACAAAGCTAAGCGTTTGTAAGATTAAAGGGCGAGGTAGGTATCAACCGACTTAATTAAACTCCCCTAGATTTTTGTCGCAACTTGTAGGAAATGACTTTCGGATTCACGAAATATTCAGAACCGACAATTTCCTAAACG
>JAITQT010000032.1 GCA_031288745.1 Deltaproteobacteria bacterium | reverse complement strand
AAATTACAAGAAAATTTATGATTTTAGTTAAACAAATGAATTTTTAGCCACTATCACCTCATTCTGATTAATTTATACTAACTCAAAATTTTGGCGCTTTTGCCCTAACTATTAAGCTTATCTATCGGGTGTAGGGTAGAGAGTGAATTTGAGCCTTTGTTACTGAAAATAGATGCCGGCCGCAAAATCACTAAGTCTCTCTCTTGAACGCGTCGAAGAAGATTGTAACGTATACAGCGGCTAAAACAGTTCTATTGCTGCCGATGAAGAAGCACCTTATAATGGTAGTTCTGAAAATGTTTGAGTTTAAACACAAGGACAAGCAGATAGAAAGCAAGATAGAGGCCTTATAACTGCAGCCTTAAGAGAAGATGGAGCTTAAAGTATTGTAAGCTTAGATTTAAAAATCGAGCCAGAAAAAGGGGTTGGTTACCCTCTTTTATTAAGCATTTTCTAGAGATCATAGAAAACTTTATAATCTAAAAAATTATTTGCAGATAAAAATTGACCCCATCTAATAGTTAGGGTAAAAAAAACGTTTTTGAGGACAATAATGGGCAACGCTCCCGGAAAAAACTCCAAGGACAGAGTACATATAGTCTACAAATCAAAGGCTCAAAACTCTGGCGAAAACGAAATCGAACTACCTTTTAAGCTCTTAATAGTCGGAGCTTTTACTCAAAGCGAGGACTCCGTTGCTTTAGACGATCGTCGCTCCATAGCTGTAACTAAGGAAAACTTTGACGCTATAGTCGAGGGCTTAAACGTGAAGATAGATTTATCTATTGATAACCAACTTGACCCTCAAAGCGACCAAAGCCTAACGATGAGTCTAAAGCTTTCATCTATGGATGATTTTGAGCCCGATAGGTTGGTTAACAAAGTAGAGCCATTAAAAGAACTGGTAAAGCTTCGCCAATCGCTTATAAATTTAAAAAAATTAGTCAAAGCTCGCGGAGAGGTCTTGGTCGAGGCCTTTGATCAAATACTAGTCGATCCTAAGAAAAAGAAGGTCGTTTTGGAAGAGGTTATTACGCGGCTTGAACATATTAAGGAAAAAACAAAAGTTATTGGCGGGTAGTAATCTTTGGCTAGGCTTATGTTACCGCTATCTTCGATAGAAGTTAGTTTTCGAGCTGAAATTGAGATTTTTAACTCGATTGCTTATATTCACACGGGCTTTCTTTAATAAGCTCGCAACGCCTAAGAATGATTAAAAAGCAATAATACTGGCGCGATAAGACACTATGGTCCTCATCTAAGAGAGAGTAATCTATTTTCTCTAAATCATAGATGTCTATGTAGCCAAATAAAAAGGTTTGGACTAAAACCGTAAAGACCAAGATGATGTGACCGCGCTTATCTTTAAAGATAGCCAATAACTCTTTCCAGATTAGAGGTCTAAGAGCGTAAAAAAAATAAGACATACCTTATCGTTAATATATAATTTTATTTAAATAGTCTATTAAACTAAAATATAGCTAATAAATCTTTATTTTAGTTAATTAGTAACCGTTTTATAGGCTTTTTACCCCCATTCAGCCTTCGTTGGCTTTCGAGTGGTAGTAACCGTTCACAAGGCCTCGTCAAGACCCTTGTTTTCCACTTCCCGCTCGACTGAAGATAAGGCTTAATATGGGCTAATGGTTGGCATGTTTCTCGCATTTTGAAAAATTCATTAAAGCCAACCTTACAGTGGATAGAAGGCGCTGCTAAAATCTCAAAGTGCATTAGGCCTTTTGTAAGGGCTTGTGAACGGTTACGACATTTTTAATCTCCAGCCAGCTCGGTGGTCATTTTTATACATTAAAGCTCGATTCATGCTATAATAAATTTAGTTTCAATAGGTGGCAATGTGGTTGCTCATTAAGTTGGCCCCTTCAATGGGGTAGCGCTGTTTCGTTTGTGCTCTTAGATGGCTAGTGAAATAACCTTCGAAGTATGCTATATTCTCGCCAGTTTTTTTTGGTCCCATCGTCTAGTGGTCTAGGACACCGCCCTCTCACGGCGAAAACAGGGGTTCGAGTCCCCTTGGGACTACCACCAGCCAATCCGATAAAATCTGATAAAGGCCGAAAGCCCACTAAAATAAAGGCTTTCGGCCTTTCCCTTTGTCCGTGGAGATCCAATAAAAACGCTTGACAGCCAATAGATTTGACGGTATTTTTGACGGTATCTTAGTTTTCTAGAAAGGCGATACCGTCATGAGTCTAACTGACATATTTATCAAGAGTTTAAAATGTCCAGACAAGCCCAAGAAGTTTTCGGACTCTGATGGGCTGTATTTGTACGCCTCCCCAAGTGGTTTAAAGTCCTGGAGGTTTGACTACAGGTTTCAAGGCAAACGCCTCACCATAACCTTTGGGACTTATCCCTTGGTCTCCCTTAAAGAGGCAAGGAATCGCCTTGTTGACGCAAAGCGATCATTAAACGCTGGGATAAACCCAGCGAAGCAAAAACAGCTTGTCAAGGAGGCCGAGCACTCCGCTAGCCGCAATTCTTTCGAGATTGTGTCCAAGGAATGGTTCGAGAGAAAAAAGGTCGGCAAAAAGGACAGCTACTCAAGCCGGATATGGGGCAGGGTTGAAAACGAGCTGTTCCCATTTTTGGGAGTCAGGCCTATAGAAGAGATCACCGCTCCTGAGCTGCTGGAAGCCCTACGGAAGGTAGAGAATCGGGGCGCTGTGGACACGGCCCATAGGTGCCTTCAGTATTGTGGCCAGATTTTCAGGTACGCCATAGCTACCGGGAGGATGACCCACGATGTCTCAGCGGACTTGAAAGGAGCCCTAAGACCTGCTATACATGGTCATATGGCTAGCTTGACCGACCCTGAATCTGTAGGGGGGTATTGAGGGCCATTGATGTCTATAACGGAAATTTTATAGTCAAGTCGGCCTTAAAGATAGCTCCCTATGTTTTTGTCCGACCAGTAGAGCTACGTCACGCTGAGTGGGGAGAGATTGATTTGGCCAAAGCTGCGTGGCGGATACCTGCCGAAAAGATGAAGATGGGGCAGATACACATAGTGCCGCTAGCAAGTCAAGTAATTTCGGTACTAGAGCAGGGCAAAAGCGTCAAATTTTTTTTTTAAACCGCTTTTACTGGCATAAATATTGCTTGCCGTTCCATCCCGTTGATGAGCCTCCACACCTTCGGGTGGGCAATGTCTCTAAGTTTTTCATTCAAGATTGCAAGCAAA
>JAITQT010000027.1 GCA_031288745.1 Deltaproteobacteria bacterium | reverse complement strand
AAGGTTTTTTTCTAAAGAGAACCTGGCTCCAAGATAACCTAGCTCTCGCGACTCTTAAACTTAAAAAAAGGAGGACGAATAGAGAGAGGTACGCTCTCTCCATCTTAAAGGAAAAAGGGGTGGTCAATTGGCTATTTTTATTGGTGGCTGGCTATTTTGACCTAAAAGAGAGCTGGATTTTTTCTAAAGATAGCCAAAAAACTTGCCCGACTAATTATATTGAGGCCATCTTAAAACGCAGAAATCTTTTTCAAGCTCGAAATTTACTTTATAGGGAAAAAAAACTGTGCATCCGTTAAGATACAAAGTTCGTAAAGTAAACTTAGCCTTAAGAAAGTAGTAACCTAATAGCTCGAGCTAACTTCGCTATCAAGGAGGTGGGGGGTAGGAAAACCCTTGGGTGAAAAGTAGTTTGGTAGATGGCGAACCCGTTTAGGAAAAGTGAGCCTAAGCTATTTTACGTATATATGGCGAAATCTTTAAGTATTAGTAACCAGCTCGGTTATGACCTCGGATGTTAAAAGAGGTTGTTTAGAGAGCGCGGCGAGTATTTGGAGGAGGTAAATAAAGCCCTAGAGCGAAACCGACTGTCTGAGGTTAAGTGATTAGGGATGGAATATTTGATAAGCCTTGTAAGAGAGGCGGAGAGCTTATCAAGCTGAAAGAAGATTTTCATTAATTAGAACCCATAGTACTAAAAACCTAAAAGCCTACGGGTGGCTAACCGCCAATAGGGGAGGGGAGGGAGGTAGAAAGATGGAGATGAGAAATTCGTGAGGTCTCAGAGTTTTGGCGTCATAAAGGCTCTAAAGGGTTAGAGGCTTAGGCTGAAGCGTGAATTAATAAATCAAGTTAGTTGAAAAGGCTGGAAACAGCGTACCTTTTAGATTTCTAGTGTTCGTTCACCAATGTGGACGTTTAAGGGCCCGTTCACAAGAGAGAACGCTGCGGTGCCAAGCCTATTGAAAGGGAAGACACGTACCGCAACAATGTAGCCCCCTATAGGAGCTTAGTAATTTTAACTTTAATCCAAGTTAAAATATCTGGTTGGAGCAGAGAGCTAAGTAGAAACCTCAAAAGAACTACTGTTAAAAGCTTAAGGGTAGGCTAAAACTCAATTACAACCCGAAAGTCGCTATCAGCCGCAACGTGGGGAAAAAAAGATTTGGTGAACGGTTACGATTTCTAAAAGTATTGTTTATCCTGACCCTAAACTTAACTTGAGATTTCCAATTACTAAGTTGAAACCAGCCATTAGAGAGCGGGTGCGGGAGAGCGCCGATACGGTTCGAAGGGAGGGGCCAGAAATGTTTAAATCCCTTATTAATATCGTCTGAACCTGTTGATAAGTTTTCCCTTAATCCTTGGCCATATTTAACCATCTTTTTTTTAACCAAATCGACCAGCCTAAAGACCATTTTTTATATGGAGATTATTATGGACACTGTTCCAAAGTCCACCGGGCACATGTGTTTAAAGTCACTTAAATGTGTTAGACAGGTCAGCGAATTTTACTTGCGCTTAAAACGCGGCTGGCTTAAAGGTCCGCCTGCTCCAAATGGACCAGCGCTTAAGCCAGATATAGTTTTAACTTCTTGTCCTGGTAAAAGCCCTAGGAGCATAGTTTCTCCTAGGCTGGCTTTAAAAAAGATCAACGCTCAAATTACCTTGATCTTAGCCGGAGAGATGTGGGCCGATTATAACTGGTATCGCCGCTGGGATTATGCCCAGACTTTTTCGGTTAAGGCCTATTACGCATTTATCAAGACCTCCCACGATTGGCTAAAAGCTCGTTTCGGGCCTTACCTAATAGCTGCGGCCGCCCACTATAACCGAGGTAATCCCAAAGTATATTTTATGGTCCTAACCATCGATCCCCAAGGTCGGCCTCTAGCTAAACAAATTGGAGGGCCGGGCCTTTATTATATCCGCCTTATTAAACAATATTCGGCCTATTTGGAAAAGCGGCTTGGCTTTGGGGCCCATCTAGTCTTTGGCGTAGGACCCGAACGCCTAGACGGGGTCTTAAAAGTAGATCACACTATCCGCTTTCAAGACATTAAAGATTATGGAGAAACCCTTTTAGAAGGCGAAAACAATAACTTTATACCTAGGTTTCTAGACGAACTTCCCCCTCCTCCAGAAAATATCGAGACTCCCTCCCGCTCTTTTAAATTTAACTTCTTTGGCTTTAAAAAGAGAGAGCCAGAAAGGTTAGAGGAAAACTTACCTAAAAGCGAGGAGGAAAATGATGACTCTTCGTTACCTCTCAAAGTAAAGGCTAGCGATCCCTTGGCCGCCGATATCTACTATACAAAGTGCCTTAACGAGTTCTCTCGTAAGGCCTATCGCCGTTTATCCGTCTACGACGTTGAAAATGAGGATTTGCGCGATAAACTAATAAAACTCAAAACAACGAAACACTATTGGGATTTAACTAGACCTTTAACCGGGGCCTTAATGGCGAAGAGTCGGGAGTTTTTTTTTCCCATAATCCCTTCTTCATCCAAGGAAAATAAAGATTCAGGGCCCAATCAAAGCTCCCGGATTAACCCCGATGTGGCCGCTGAAGTCATGTTCGAGGGTTTATCTAACGACTTTTCTGTCCGTAAAGATAGATTAACCCCAGAACTAATCAAAAGATTGCCTGAAATACTAGCTAGTAACTCTTTTGTTCTTACCTCACCACAAGCGCCGCCCCTTAGAGAAGGAAAATATAGAAACATGGCTTTGCCTGAAAAAGAGAACTGGCCGAGGGTCTTTAGATGGCTAACCAAAGAGCGGAAACTAGATAAACTTGTCTTACTCTACCTCTATCAAAAAGGCTTAATCTATGTAAGTAAAAGTTTTCAGCTAGTCTTTCCCTGTCAAGGCGGGCACGGAGCCTTTTACTTGATTTGGGGACCGGAGGAACCGCAAGATGATATTTGGGTCTACCCGAAAAGGGCCGGGGGCTTAACGTATCTTCTAAAAGGTTCGAGCAATAAGATTATCCAAGCTATAAATCCTTTGGAGGCCATAAAGATCAAAACGTTGTCGTTTAAAGACTCTATCGCTTTTATCTGGCCTAACTCTTAGGGATAACTAACCAATGTACACAACTTAAGAAATTTCCAAACGGAAGACTTTTTTAAACCCACCCGATTCGTATTTAGTTAGACTTTTACCTAACTAAAGAAGGTAGCCTATTAGCCATTCAACCACAACACATTAATAGTACTGAAGATAGTCTGCCAACATGGGTTTTTCGCTTAGAGTAGCTTTTTTACGGGTGACCCTTTGCTTCCTTAAGTTGTGGACATTGGCTAACTAAGCCAAAAAATAAAGCCAAGAAAAATGCCTAAGGTAATCAACTAGCCCATTAGAGATTATCAATTATTAAAAAAACTAAGCCTCAAAGAACTGGCTAGAAAGACCCCAGAGACCTTTAGATAAGGGCTTTAAAGTTTAGGTAATATCCCCTTTAAGCCTATTGATAAGGAAAACATTAAAAAAAAGAGAGTCGCTCTATAGTTTTGCTAAAGGATAAAATTATCAAGTGGCTTAATCTTCAAAAAACTAAGTAAAATAAGGTAGTTAGTCCCAAAAAAAACAAATAAGCCTTGGGCTAGGGCTAATTTAAGAGGTCTTAGATTTTATAAATCTCAAAAAACCAAATAAAAATAAGGAGTTAGCTGTCTATGCTCCTAAAACCTAAACATAGTTGCGAGCCGGCTTCTAACTTAAGTTTTTTTTGAGGAATCGCTAATCAGTTTGTGAAAAATTTTTTATCAGCTCCTGACTCTGGCCAAATCAAATTTATACTATAGTTACCGACACATACTTTCATTTTCACTAAAAAAAAGCCATAGTTCATTTCTCTCCTTATTTGTTAAAGGCCTCGGGCTAAAAATTTTTTCTTTTTTCTCTTGATTTCATTAAATTTTTGTTGTAATCTTAGGAATCGTCCGGTTAAGCCGATCCGATTTCAAAAAATATTATCTAAATAAACGCAGATTCGAATTAAGAAAAAGAATGAAAATTTTACTAGATTGGCCAATTGTTGCTTCTATTTTTGAGGAACCTCTGACTTTAACTAAAAACTTTCAACCGTTAAGGTTACTCTAAGCTTAGGCCAGAAAGAGCCAAGAGAGAATAAAGCCCGGCCTAAAGTTTAAAAGTTATATCTAAATTTTAGCGGTTTTTTTAAATAGGCCTAAAATCCTGTTTGATTTTTTTGGTGGACCTCTTAAGACAAGTTTTGGTTTTGTGACGTAGTTATGAGAAGTAACTTTATTTTTCTTTGAACTTCTATTAATAGGAAAACATGGCTTAGATATGAGGCCGAAAAAATTCTGGGAAAATAGCTGGCTTTTAAGAGTTTTTTGAAGTTATGATCCTCCGAAAGTTCCGGTTCCTAAGGTTTTTTTTCCGCAAAAAGATATGATTTGACCTTTACGGTTAATTAGATAATTAATAACGATTAGTTTGATTTTTTTGGGAAACCCCAAAAATAATTACTTGATTTTACGAAAATATTAAGTTATTCTCTTTTCTACCCTAAATATTAGACGAATAATTTTATTGTTTTTTGGCTAATTTAGCGATAACTAAAATATGCTTGAAATTAATTAAATACTCAAATTATAGATTTTTTGTTAGTTTTTTTTAAATTTTTTTGTTCTAAAATTTATTTTTGGCCGATTAACTAAACCGCTTTTTAGGGGAAGATCCGCGGCCTAAATAGCCTACTAGTTACGTAGTAGCCTTAAAATTAGAAGCTTTAGGGCTAACTGTAGAAAGGAGAGTAGCCTTACCAAATACCACCAATATATTTTCAGCGCTCAGGAAAACTCAGACCACGATGCGACCTTAGATGAGAAAATTTTTGACGCTCAAGGTTACTATTATCCTCACTCGCGTTTAAACTCGAGTTTAAGACGGTTAAGTTAAGGACGAGGTAATAATTGACCAATTTAAGTAATTCGCAGTTTTCCATTGGATAATCGAAATGTTAACTAAAGGCGTTTACGGATTTTAAACCAGGGGCATGGTCAAAAGCAGACCTTGATAAAGGTTAGCCTAAGTGAGGCCAAGTCGGCTAGGTAATCTTCTAAGCTAGAAGTTAGTTTTTCATTATGACGAAAAACGGCCTAATTTTTTAAGTAACACCACAGTATTTTGGCAAAGAAAAAAAATCCAGCGGCTACAAATAAAGCTCAAACCCGTAGCTAAAAGACTTAATTAGCCCCCTTTCAGCGGAGCTTGGCTTAGAGTAACTTAAAAAATCTCTTAGAGGCCCATTTAACGCTTTTAGCGATTATTAGCTTATTCTTGGGAGCTTAAGCCAGATTTTTAAAAGATCTGGCCGCCCGCTAGCTTAATCTAAAAATCATTAATTTTGGTGTTTAATGCAAATTTTGCCTCCATAACATAGTTACCCTTATCGGATGCGCCGCAAAACTCCTGTTTACAGGTCTAGGATAGAGGCGTATTAAGGTTTGAATCTTATTTTCATTACGGACTTTTTTGATTTTCTTTTAAAGTTGAGCAAAATTGATCCAGAGCCCGCCGTAGTTCTCTGCAAAATAATTTAATGAAATCGCGAGAGCTGGCCCATAGTTTGATTTAAATGAGGGTGTTCGCTTCCATTATGCCTTTCTGGAAACTCCTTTTTTGGCTATTAACCAAATAAGGTCCTGCGACTTTTGGCCGATAAAGAACCAGAAGATGAGCCTGGCTAATTTCACCATCGAGTCAACCAAAGAGACTTGAAGGCCTTCTGGTTTGAATTCAGTAGCAATCTTCTTTTCAGGGAGGGGAAGTAGTCTATTATGTGTGCGCCAGTAAAGGCGTCTTATCTGCACGGTGAAAGTCCGCGTCAGGAGCTAGTCAGTGACTCCTGTAACTGAACGTAACTGCGTCGCCGAGGCGGGGTGGAGAGCAACAGGGAGGTGAACGAGTAGTCCCTAGGTTGACGAACCTGTTTCGGCCTTGTAACGAGAAGAGCATCCATATATATTGCCAATTTCACACGGGAACACTGCCGAATCGGCGCTAACTGAAACTGCGACGTATGGTGGCCACCCGGGTAGCCATTTAGCCCGAAGAACTGATAGGCGAAGATGGTCGTTATGGGCTGATTGAGTAAAATGTTCGGAAGGTAAGACGAGATAAGCTGGGAGGCCCCGTTTGGTAATGTGAGCTGACGGGGATTGAGGGCCCTCATAGTACCGAAATACCGACTAATGGGTTGGAAAGAGGCCGGTCAGTATAAACCAGGTTTAGGGAAGGAGGGTAGGGAGATGAATGAGAGGGGTACTTATGGAGCAATCAGGCCGTCAAGGCTCAAAAGGCTAAATACAGGGCAAAAGCGTCAATTTTTTTTTAAACCGCTTTTACTGGCATAAATATTGCTTGCCGTTCCATCCCGTTGATGAGCCTCCACACCTTCGGGTGGGCAATGTCTCTAAGTTTTTCATTCAAGATTGCAAGCAAA